>CAYNMI010000097.1:0-8652 GCA_964398095.1 uncultured Desulfobacca sp. | reverse complement strand
GGCCATGATCCTGGCGGACGACAACTTCGCCACCCTGGTGGCCGCGGTGGAGGAAGGCCGGGCCATCTTCGACAACATCAAGAAGTATCTCATCTTCCTGTTGAGCTGCAACCTGGCGGAGATCCTGGTGCTCACCGGGGCGTTTTTCGTGGGCCTGCCCCTGCCCCTCATCGCCCTGCAAATCCTCTGGGTCAATCTCACCACCGACGGGCTCCCGGCCCTGGCCCTGGGGGTGGACCCCAAGGCCCCGGACATCATGTCCCGGCCGCCCCGGCCCCCGGCGGAGGGCGTGTTCAGTCCCACCGTCAACGGCCTGCTGGCGGCGATTTCCCTCTACCTCACCCTCATCCTGATTCCGCTGTTCGCCTATTATTATTACTGGAATCCCTGGGGTCTGCGCGACCCGGCCATGGTCCTGACGGAGGCTCAGACCATGGTGTTCATCACCCTGGTGCTGGCGGAACTGGTGAACGCCTTCAACTGCCGCTCCGACTATCTGTCGCTGTTCAAGGTGGGGGTCTTCAAGAACCGCTTCCTGATCCTGGCGGTATTGGCCTCCCTGGCCATGATGGTGGCGGTGATCGAATGGGAGCCCCTGTCCTACCTCTTCCACACTACGCCGCTCCGGTGGCAGGATTGGGTGGTGGCCGCGGTCCTCAGCCTCACCCTGATTCCCGTGGTGGAACTGGCCAAATGGCTTATCTGTAGGAAGGGCCGCGGCGGCGGGCAACCGGCCGCCGCGGGGTGAGGGAAATGCTTGCGGGGACTAAAGGAGGGTGCTGAGGCCGGCCTCGAACTGCCGGCCTCCGGGGTCACAGGCTGAATCTTCCAGCTTCACAACCTCCACCCTGTATTTACCTGCCCGCACCGGATTCTTCCGGCGCTCTGCGAGGTTTCGGCTGCTGCCCTTGGTGCCCCTGGCCTTGCTGCCCTGAGCTAGGATGCCCGGAGCGATATTGACCGGGCTGCCCCTGATGTTGAGCCGGCTGCCTTTGCGCAGGAGCGGTTTGCACGTGTCCGGGCTGCCCTTGATGTTGACCAGGCTGCCTTCCGGCAGGAGCAGTTTGATAATGTCCGGGCTGCCCCTGCGGCCGCGCCCCATGCCCCGGCCCCACGGCGCCGGGCTGATTTACCCGGCCCGCAGGCGGGCGGGGATGATAGGCTTCGGCATGATAGCCTTTCTGCCAGCCGGCGCCCTGGCCGTGGTGGTACCTGTTATAAAAATTCCGGTCATAATGCTGGCCGGGGCGGTGTCCTTGCCAATAGGGATACCGCCGTTGAAAATTCGTCCAATAGGTGGGATGGGCCCGATACCAGTTATTCCACTTGGGCGCATACCAGTACGTGGGTCTGACAATATAGGCAGGGGCATAGGAGTAATATGGGGCCCAGCCTATTTTAGGGCCGAAGAAGTTATACAGCACGCCATTCAAGAACCAATCACCTTTGAAAAAAGTCCAGGGGGTATTGGTCCCGACATAAGGCACCATAACCGCCTGCGGGGGGCCAGGCGCATAGACCTGAGCCTGCACCGCAGGAGTCATTAAACCCATTGCGGCCCCGGACAACACCACCGCCAGGGCCAACATAATACTTACCTTTTTCATTGCCTCCTCCTCGCTTGCTTCCGTTGGGGAACGTCAATTCAGTTTTTGCTCGGCTTCACGTCTCAGGCGGTAACCCCTGATTCGGTTTTTTCTTGTTAATCCATTAGATCAATCTCCGCATCATGTGTTAGGGAAATTCTTGGCCGTTATCCACGGGTTGGTATGGACTGACCTTTATATTATGCTCTTCGGGATAAGTGGCCAGGTGACGGCGCCAGGCCTTCTCAGGTTGGGAAGTTCAAGGAAATCAGGCCTGCTCATCATAATCGTTGTCGTTATGGGCCTCGGATTCCGGGCCTGGCGGCAAGTAATTAGCCGCATAGAAAAACCCAAAAGATATAATGATGGCGGTACCGCCCATGATGACTGCCAGTGATTTCCCATGCCAGAGCCCGAGAAACCAACGCCTGAAATCATCCATCATGACATTGAACTTGCCGCCATAAAGTTCCAGATCATGTCGGTACATCTTGGAATCTTCGGGCATCATCGGATACCTGGTGCCATTCGCAGTTTCATAACCCAAAGGGCCGTACGGATTATTGGCGGCCCTCTGATAAATCAAGACCGCGCTGCTCAAACCGGCCAGCAGGATGATGACACTGATGAGATTAAGCCTGGTCCGTTTTGGGAGAATTTTCCAGTTCATGCGGTTCCTAAGTTGGCGCTATCCCGCTCCTAAGTTCGATTGCCGGGGAGTTTAATACCAACTTCAGATTCAGATGCAACAAACTATCCGGCTAACATTATGAATTCCCTAGATTATTTGACCGAAAACCGAAAACCGAAAACTGAAAACTGAAAACCGAAAACGGTATAAAACCCTCTTGGGTTCACCCTCTCCGGATCAGACGCCGAAATGCCCTATTATACCGCTTTCGGTTTTCGGTAAGGTAATTTTCGGTAAGATAAGTGAGGAAATTTATTCTGCGGGGGGAAGAGTTGGTTTCATCTGAATCTGCAATTGAGACCTCGGCGTCAATCTCCCCCATCTGTCATTCTGAGGGCGCGACGCGACCGAGCAATCTCGTAACTACTTGTAAATAATATATTATTAGATGACCCCCGGATAGCCGCGTGGCCTGGCGCCGGGGTCTCTTTTTAGGGATTCTGGGCCTCAATCTTTCCTTTAATGCGTTTGAGCCGGAAGATGTCCTCCTGCTCCTGTTGATCCAGGGCCTGTTGGATGGTGCGGATCTGGTAGCGCAGGCCGGGAATTACCGCCTGCTGCAGGGCATTCACCCGGCGGGCCGTCTTTTTGATTTCCTCGGCGATGCGGCGCAGACGCGCCTCGGTGTTGGCTACCTGGACGAGCACCCGGCAGAGCCTTTGGAAAGCGGCCTGGGCCGCGATCGTCCTGCCCCCCACCGCCAGCGGGCTCATCGTGTTCGCCGGGGAGACATCTATGGCCAGCCGCGGCACCCGGGTGCCCCAGATATTATCAACTTCGGCGTGCGCTTCAAACCTGATGGGCATCCCCAGGGAGAGTGACTCCACGGTCTGGGGGCCGTCGAAGGCTTTCGCCAGCATCAGGGCCCGGTGCGCCTCATGGGAGTCGGCATATAACTGCCGGCGGGCCTCCAGGGCCTCGTGGACGTTGGCGAAGAATTCCTGCACCAGGGCGTCCCGCTTCTTTTCCAAAAGATCCACCCCCCGGCTGGCCATTACCAGTTGACCGCGCCGGGTGAGTAAGTTCATCCTTGTGGGGCTGATCTCATCCATGGAACCCCCCGTGCATTTCCTCCGGCGTACTCCAAAGTTCCTGGAGCCGGGCGCCGTAGTATTTGCCGATGTGATCCGAGGAAATGCGCTTCAACTCAGATTCCGGCAAGATGGACAGCAGCGACCAGGCGAGTTGGAGGGATTCATCCAATTCCCGGTTTTGCTGGCCCTGATGGATGAAGTTCTTTTCGAAGCCGTCCGCAAAGGTCAGATAACGCCGGTCGTTTTCCGTCAGGGACTCCTCACCGATGATCGCCACCAGCTTGCGGATGTCCACCCCGTTGGCGTAGGCCGCGAAAAGCTGATCCGAGACCTGTTTGTGGTCTTCACGGGTCTTGCCTTTGCCGATGGCGCTGTTCGCCAGCCGGGAAAGGGACGGCAGCGGGTCGATGGGCGGGAAAAAGCCTTTGCGATTCAACTCATGGGAGAGCTGGATCTGCCCTTCCGTAATGTATCCCGTCAGGTCCGGAATGGGATGGGTGCGATCGCCTCCCGGCATGGAGAGAATGGGAATCTGGGTCACGGAGCCCGGACACCCGGCGATGACCCCGGCCCGTTCATAAATGGTGGAAAGATCGGTATACATGTATCCCGGGTAGCCCCGGCGCCCCGGAATTTCACCCCGGGACGCCCCCACTTCCCGGAGCGCCTCGCAATAATTGGTCATATCCGTCAGGATCACCAGCACATGGTAGCCGTGCTCGAAGGCCAGGTGCTCCGCCACGGTCAGGGCCATGCGGGGCGTCAGGATGCGCTCCACCGTGGGATCGTCGGCCTTATTGAGAAACAGCACCGAACGGGACAGGGCCCCGGTCTTTTCAAACTCCGTGATGAAATAGCTCACTTCCCGCTGCGTCACCCCCATCGCCGCAAAAACCACCGCGAAGGGAACTTGTTCGCCGGGCACCGTGGCTTGTCGGGCAATCTGGGCCGCGAGCTCATTGGCCGGCAGGCCCGGAGCTGAAAAAATCGGCAGCTTCTGCCCGCGCACCAGGGTGTTCATGAGGTCGATGGTGGAAATGCCCGTCTGAATAAACTCCACCGGTTTGCTGCGGGCCACGGGGTTGATGGGCATCCCCGCGATGCCCGGCCGTTTTTCGGGCATGACCGGGGGCAAATGGTCAATGGGCTGGCCGATGCCGTTGAAGCGCCGCCCCAGCATCTCCTTGGAGACCCCCAGGCGGGCCACGTTCTCCACCAGGCTCACCGAGGTCCGGGCCAGGTCCAGGCCGGCCGTCTCCTCAAATACCTGAATGACCGCATATTCCTCGGAGACCTCGATGACCTGGCCGCTGCGCAACCGGCCTTTGCCGTCCCTGATTTCCACGATGGCGTTATATGCCAGGTCCCGGGCATTCGTGACAAACAGCAGCGGTCCCGAGATGTAGCTCAGCGAGTTATATTCCCTCTTCAAAAGATCCATGACATCCCTTTCCTCAACCCTGTGGCCCGAAGGCGGTGGCAATCGCCTCCAGCACCTCGTCCTGGTAAGCCTGAAAACGGTCAGCCGCGGTGAAACGGGCCCGGGCGATCTTCTCCAGCACCGGATTCTGGATGAGGTCATCAATGGGGAACCCCGTTTTCACAGCCTGTTCAGCTTGCCGGTGAAAGCTCAAGATCATCCGCATAATCCCCTGGGCCTTGGGCATGGAGCAGTAGGCGTCGTTTTCGTGATACGCGTCCTGCTGCAGAAAATCTTCCCGGATGATGCGGCCCACTTCAATGACCAGACGCTCCTGATCTTGCAGGGCATCCGGACCTACCAACTGCACCATTTCCTGCAGGGAAGCCTCCTGTTGCAGCAAGCGGCTGATGGCGTCCCGCATTTCCATATAATCCGGTTCCAGGTGCTCGCCATACCAGGGTTCCAGGAGAGGCTTGTACAGCGAGTAGGAGCCGTTCCAGTTTATGGCCGGGAAGTGGCGGCGGTAGGCCAGGGACGCATCCAGCCGCCAGAAGGCGCCGGCGATGCGGAGCGTGGACTGGGTCACCGGCTCGGACATATCGCCGCCCGCGGGGGATACCGCCCCCACCATGGAAACCGCCCCGCGCTCCCCGGCCAGAGTGGTAACCAGCCCCGCCCGTTCATAGAACGCCGCCAGGCGGGAAGACAGATACGGCGGGTAACCTTCTTCCGCCGGCATCTCTTCAAGCCGCGCCGAGATTTCCCGCAGGGCCTCGGCCCAGCGGCTGGTGGAGTCCGCCATCAAGGCCACCGTGTAGCCCTGGTCGCGGAAATACTCGGCCAGGGTCACGCCTACATAGATGCTGGCCTCCCGAGCCGCCACCGGCATGTTGGAGGTGTTGGCGATCAGCACGGTGCGGTGCATCAGCGGGTCGCCGCTCTTGGGGTCGATCAGCTCCGGAAACTCGATGAGCACGTCCGTCATTTCATTGCCCCGTTCGCCGCAGCCCACGTAAACCACGATCTCGGCGTTGGACCACTTGGCCAGGGACTGCTGGGTCACCGTTTTGCCGGAGCCGAAGGGACCGGGAATCGCGGCGTTGCCCCCCATGGCCACGGGAAACAGCACGTCCAGGATCCGCATGCCGGTCAGGAACGGCGCGGTGGGGTCCAGCTTGGCCTTAACGGGGCGCGGGCGCCGCACCGGCCACCACTGGACCATCTTGAGCTCGGTGCCGTCCTCGAGAGTCACTACCGGTTCTTCCACGGTGTAGGCGCCGGCCGGTTTGACCTGCTTGACGACCCCGCTGACGTCCGGGGGCACCATGATCTTGTGGATGAAGCGAAACTCTTGCACCGTACCCAGGGTCATCCCGCCCGTGACCGCCTCCCCCGCGTTAACCTTGGGGCTCCAGTCCCATTGCTTCTGCCGGTCCAGGGCCACCGCTTCCACGCCCCGGGAAATGAAGCTGCCGGTCTTTTCCTGGATGGCATAAAGCGGCCGTTGAATCCCGTCAAATACGGCATTCAGCAGGCCGGGGCCCAGTTCCACGGCCAGCGGCGCCCCCGTTGACACCACCGGCTGGCCCACCAAAAGGCCGAAGGTGTCCTCGTACACCTGCACGAAGGCGGTGTCCCCTTCCAGGCGGATGATCTCCCCGATCAGTTCCTCTTCGCCCACCTTGACAATATCGTACATGCGGGCGCCCAGCATCCCTTTGGCGATCACCGCCGGGCCGGTGATTTTCCGGATGGTGCCACGGATCATTTTTCCTCCAATGTATGCGGTCCCAGGCAGTTGCGTAACTAACCGACTTCAACTGCCCTGATTCTGGTTTCTAGAGCTTAATCTCGTAGCCCATGGTTTCTTTGATCAGCCCTTGCAGGAACGCCTCGGCGTCATCGCCGGCGGCGACCGCGCTACGGTGCGCCGCGGCCGGCAGCAGGACCGGGAGATCCCGGCCGCGCATCTCCCTTTTGACCGCCTGGTAAGGGTCCGGCAACAACGTCATGTTGACCACAATGAGGGCATAGTCTTCAGTCTGAACCAGGCGCGTCAACACCTGCCGGGCTTCGGCCGGGTCCTGGGCCACGGCCACTTCCAGGCCGCCCAGGCGATAGCCCGCGGCTGATTCCGGATCGGTGATAACCGCAATCTTCAATGGCAGAATACCTCCTGTTCCACCGCCGCGGCCGGCAGCCCAAAAAAGGACCGCCGGGCCAGCAGCCGGATCCGCCCGGCCTCCCACTCTTTCTGGTGGATGTAGTCGTTGGGGAGACCCGCGCCCAAGGCGTCCTTAACGCCTTCACGGGCCTTGGCCAAAAGCAGGCAGCGCAGGCCCCGTTCCAGGCTGGCGAGGTCCTGCGCCTCGGCCACGCGCCTGAAATCAGTGTGCCCCAACTCCTCCAGGGCGGCCACTTCTCCCCGGGTCAGCGACTCAAAGAGAGAGAGGCCCACCCGTCTGCCTCCCGGCAGGAAAAACCGGTTCAACTCTCCTTCGAAACCTATGGTGGACAGTTTGAGGCCGGTCGCGAGATTCAAGGCGTCGATCTCGAAAATGATGAAATTGGCCAGATACGGCTGATCCAACTCCACGGCCCGGCGCAGCATGGCGCTATAGAATTCCCGATCCAGACTGATCTCCAGCTCCAGCGGTTCCCGGGAGGCCGCCACGGCACGGCGTAGAGCCAGGGCCAGGGGGTGGTCGGGCAAGGTGAGCAGTTGGGCCAGGGATGCCGCGTCCGCGGCTTCCACCAGCAGGCCATAGAGGGCCCGGGGAATCGTGCCCCCGCCCAGATGCCCCATGATTTCCGCGGCCGTCCACCCCGCCTGCTTGCCCCGCAGAATGGTTTTTATATTAGCCAGGTCGGACCGCATTAATATCAGCTCGACGGCCTCCCGGGCCCGGCCCGAAACCAAACGGGGCAAGTCTCCCACGGTGCGGCTCAAATGGACCATCACGGCCCGGTCCACGTCCGTGAGGCTGTCGCCCGTGAGGTCGGGGCCGTAAATGCTGTCCCCCAGGACCTTCACCAGTCTGGGGAAACTCAGCACGAGCGCCTCACTGAAAAAGCCCTCAGGCAGCAACTGGCTTCGCCGCACCCGGATGCGCGCGTTCAAATAGGCGAAATCGTCGGTCAATCTTCTTGCCTCATTCCCAGAGCAGTTTGTTTAGCTCCGCCGCCAGGGTGTCCCAGGCGCGATGCAGCCGCTCCGGCAGGGTGTTTTCTATGAGTTTGCCGCTGCGGCTCACGATCCGCACCCCCAGGTGCAGCCCCGGGTCCGCCTTGAGTTCCAGGCCCCGTTGCCGCGCCCAGTCACTCAGTTTCTCCTGATCGTCCGGGTGGGCGACCACGGCTTGCGGCGCGGCCGCAACCTGCATGGCCTTCTCGGCCAGCGCCTGGAGAACTTTAGCGTAATCCGGCTGGGAGGCAGTCTCTTCCAAGGCGAGCAGGACCTTCTGCCGCAGCCGCGCCATCACCTCCCCCTTGGCCTGCATGCGGGCGGTGGCGACGCTCAGTGCCGCCGCACTCTGGGCTTGCTGGAGGGCGGCGCGCTCCTCCGCATTGATCTTCTTGCGGTGGACTGCCAAGCGGGCCGCGGCCCGCCGTTCCGCTTCGCTGACCATCTTGGCGGCCTGAGAATCCGCTTGCGTCAGAATCTCCTTGATCTCGGCCTCAACGTCAGCCTGGAGAATCTCCTCCAACTTCGACATTACAGTTTCCCAAGGAGAATAAAGGCAATGACTAACCCGAAGATCACCAGGGTCTCGGGCAGCAGTAAGAAGATCAGGGCCAGACCCAGCGATTCCGGCTTTTCCACCGCGCTGCCAAGGCCCGCCGCCCCGATCCGCGCCTGGGCCAGGCCGGTCCCCAGGGCGCTCAGGCCCACGGCCAGCCCCATGCCGATGGCGATCA
>CAYNMI010000096.1:0-8747 GCA_964398095.1 uncultured Desulfobacca sp. | reverse complement strand
GTGGTGGAGGCCAGGGCGATGGACTTAACCGGGCTGAAGCTCTTGGAAGTGAAGTACTCGGTGATGGCCACGATCAGGCCGGTGAGGGCCACACCGATCACCGCCAGCAAGAAGACGTTGAAAGGCGGAATCACAAACCCCGCCGCTTTGCCCACGCCTTTGGCGGCCACGCCGGCCATGAACTTGTTGGCCAACGGATAAAAGGCGGCGGCGGCCAGAAACGCAGACACGATCAGGCCCTTGTAAAGGGCGCCCATGATGTACTGAGATTTCCCCAACCGGACGAAATAAGTGCCGATCACCGAGGCGATGATGGACACGCCGCCGATGACTAGGGGGAAGACGATGGCGGGCGAACCGGGGCCGTAGATGGTGAAGGCCAGCAGCATGGCGGCCACCACGGTCACGACATAGGTCTCATAGAGGTCGGCGGCCATACCGGCGCAGTCACCCACGTTGTCGCCCACGTTGTCGGCGATAACCGCGGGGTTCCGGGGATCGTCCTCGGGGATGCCGGCTTCCACTTTACCCACCAGGTCGGCGCCCACGTCCGCCGCCTTGGTGTAGATGCCGCCGCCCAACCGGGCAAACACGCTCACCAGAGAGCAGCCGAAGCCCAGACCGATCAGGGCGTGCAGGGCTTCGTGGGGAGCCGCGACCATCAAGAACTTGTAATAACCGGCCACGGAAAGCAGGGCCAGGCCCACCACCAACAGCCCGGTGACCGAGCCGCCCCGGAAGGCAATTTTCAGGGCATGGGCCATGCTGGTATAGGCTCCCTGGGTCGTGCGCACATTGCTCCGCACGGCCACGTACATGCCGATGTAGCCGCACATAGCCGAGCCCACGGCGCCGATGACGAAACCGATGGCGGTGAATTTACCCAAGCCAAACAGGAGCACGAACACTACCACGCCCACCATGGCTACGGTCTTATACTGCCGGTTCAAAAAGGCGTTGGCGCCTTCCCGCACCGCCGCGGAGATTTCCTGCATCCGGGCGCTGCCGGGGTCCTGTTTCAGAACCCAGGTGGTGGTGAGCAAGCCGTAAGCTACGCCCACCGCGCCGCAAATCAATGCGAATGTCATGATATCCATACCGTCCGCTACCCTCCTATAATGTTATGATTTCCTTAAGGTTTAAGGTTTTTAACCAAAACTCTGCAAGCTAAACGCGCCTCACCTCCCAGCATTCCTCCGGTTCTTTCATCTCTCTGGATGTTAATACATACCCTAGAATGGCACCGGCTGTAAAGGAAAAATTTCACAAGTCCGATTTATTGGGGTCAGGGTCTGCCGAATCTTTTGGAGAGGTAAGCAGTTTTACGGTTGCCGCGGAAAGATTTTTTTTCTCGTTGAGTTCAGCCGCCAGCTCCGGATGGAGTTTTGGGTCCACTACCACCACCCCGTGGCGTTCCGCCAGGGTCAGGAGATATTGATACTCCATGGCCTTCGTCTCCAGGCGGTAGCGCAGCCAAAGACGCAGCGGCAAATACAGCAGGGCCAGGGCCAGCAGGCCCACGAGCACATAGGAGCCCCCCAGTCCGATGAACTTGACGGTCGCGGTTACCAGGGCAAGGGTCGCCTGGCCCTCCACCGCGCCAACCAGAATTATCATAAAAACCAGGAGTCCCAGGAGGTAGCGGAACCGCCGCAGCCGGGCGCCCCATTTGCCCCGGGAGCGCCCTGGGGCATCCGCCGGAGTCTCCCGTCCCAGCATTTCAAAACCCTGGATAATGACGCCGAAGAGGAACAACAAAGCGATGGGGGCGACGAACGCGGCCAGCAGGTATTCCGTCCAGGGAAACGGTATCACCTTCGGATGGGCGGTAAAAATGTTTTCATCCATCTGCCAGATGAGGGTGAAGACCAGGATGAGGATCTCCACCAGCCCCACTACCACCAGGAAGCTGTTGAAGACGTAGCGTTTTTCCAGGGGATCATAAAAATTGAAAAATCTTGCCATAACGCCATCTTACCTAAGCCCAGATTGTTCCTCCGCCGCCGGGGCGGCCATCGCCATGGGCTCTTCTGCCTGCAAGAATTCCCACCCATAGAGCCCCACGGCCCACAGCAGGAACACCCCGTCTTCGGCCACCGCCCCCCAACCCACCTCCCGGGGCACGAACAGGCCGCAGCCGCAGTCGATTTTCAAACCCCGGCCCATGGTGATGAGGATCACGACCAGAAAGCCGGCCACCAGCGCCGTCAGGAGGAGCAGGCAGCTCCGCCGCTTCAGCCCCACTGCCAGGCCCAGCCCCGCGGCGATCTCCACCCACGGCAGCATTGCCACCACCGCGCCCACCAAGCTCGCCGGCAGTAAGTGGTAAGCCAATACGGCTTCGGCGAATTCATACGGGTGCAGTATTTTCAGCAACCCGGCATAAAAAAAGAGCCCGCCCAGGGCGACCCCCAACAGACGCCTGATCAGCCAGTCAAATTTCACCCGGACATTTCTCCATGACAAGCTTGGTCGATTCCATAGAGCACTTCATATAACCACTGCTCACCGTTCACTGCTCACTGCTCACTGCTTACTGCTCACTGCTTACTGCTTACTGCTTACTTACTCGTAGCCGCCGGGTATCCCGCTTCATCCCAGACCCGGAATCCCCCCATAAAGGCCGCCACCCGGGTAAATCCCAGGGCCTGGAGTTTTTCCGCCACCTTCAAGGACAGGTCGCAACTTGCCTGGTCGCAGTACACCACGATCTCCCGGTCTTTGGGGATGCCCGCCAATTTTCGGGTCCCCTGGGCCGCCAGCATGTCCGGGGTGATATTCAGGGCCTTGGGGACGTGTATCTCCGCGTACTCGTCGGGGGGGCGGGCGTCAATGAACAGGGCCTGGCCTTGCTGGAACCGCGCATAGGCCTGCGCCAGATTGATGGTTTTCACTCCCTGGAACTCTTTCTGCCGGCGTTGGCCCCGGGCCTGCTCCAACCGGCCGGACAGTCCGCCGTGCCAGGCCTGACGCACCAGGGGCCACTGCTGGACCAACCCGAGGCACACCGCCAAACCCAGGATAAGCCCGGCCCAGGCCAGGTCTTGCCGCCATACCCGGCTCATTGGGGCTGCTTATCTCCTGTTGCCGGCGGGGCGGGAGTCGCCGGGGGGCTGGGCGGCGGCTCGATCTCCACGGCGGAATAATGCTTCCTTCCCCCATAATACATGGCCACAGCCAGGAAACCCTCATCTTCTTTGTTGGCGCCCTGGTCTTTGGTCTCATGGAAATACCGCCACACCCGTCCGTCCTTCAGGTCCACCAGGAAGACCTGCTTGCCGTCGGTCACCATCTGAAACCGGGGTCCTGTGGCCTGGAAAGCCATTTTCCGGGGATTAAATGTGTCTCCCTTCGACTCCGTGAGCAGCCGCTGGGCCTGCAAGTCCTCGGCGACCTGCTGGGCCAATTGGCCATGGCCGTACGGGCTGTACAGCCAAAAGATGCTGGCGCCCGTGGCCCCCACCAACAAACTGATGAGCACCACCCACGTCCAGCTCCCACTGCGTCCCATCCGTCACCTCCGTTGGGCGGCTGTAGTCACGTGGAGCTGGAAGGGGCCATCTCCTCAGCCCCGCCCCCGGACCCACGGTCCGCCAGGATGTTCTCAACCGCAGTCTGGTCTGCTGGTTCTTGTGTCACTATATCACAATATCTCCTCCCCGGCACTTGTCACCGGGGCCGGAGCAGGTAAAATAAATCCATGACACCAATAAAGAGTAACCCTCCCGGGGCCGCAGGGCCCGGAAAATCACCGGTCCCCCTGAAGATCACCGCCATCACCTTCGACCTGGGGAACGTCCTGGTCAAGGTGGATCACCAGCGGTTTTGCCGGCGCCTGGCCGCCCTAACCGCTTTGAGCCCCCAGGAGGTCTATGCCCAGGTGTTCGCCTCCAGCCTGGAACCGGGCTACGA
The DNA here is from genome assembly GCA_964398095.1 of uncultured Desulfobacca sp. Classification (GTDB taxonomy): domain Bacteria; phylum Desulfobacterota; class Desulfobaccia; order Desulfobaccales; family 0-14-0-80-60-11; genus 0-14-0-80-60-11. The sequence continues at coordinate 4,835 of CAYNMI010000096.1, read as the reverse complement.
CACCGGCCGCATCACTTCCCGGGAGTTTTATGACCGGGTCATGGTCCATTTCGGGGTCGCCCTCCCCTATTCCCGGTTTCAGGACCTCTGGTGTGATATCTTCGACCCCATGGAGGCCATGGCCGCGGTGGTGCAGCGCCTGGCGGCCCGCTTCCCGCTGTTTCTGCTGTCCAACACCAATTCCCTGCACTTCGATTACATCCGGGAGCGCTTCAGCGCCCTCTTGCAGCCTTTCCGGGCCCTGGTCCTGTCCTACCAGGTGGGCAGCCGCAAGCCGGAGCCGGCCATCTACCAGGCCCTCATCCGGCAGGTGGGGCGCCCTCCGGAGGAAATCCTTTTCCTGGATGATAAAGAGACTTTTGTCAACGCGGCCCGGGGGCAGGGGCTGGTGGCCTGGCAATTTCGCTCCCCTCAGGAGGTCCGTCGGGAGCTGGCGCGCCATCGCCTGTGGTAGCTTTGGGTGGTGCGCAGTGCACACCCTACACGGCGGGCGGGACGCCCGCCCTTGTCTTTTCATAATTTGTGGGTGGGCCACTGGCCCATCAATGAGTGTTCCGGATAACCTAAAAACTTCTTGTGCCGGCGCCTGATAATTCCTTTCTATCCAGCCGGGCCTGATACACCCAAAACCTAAAACCTAAAACCCAGAACCTAAAAAGGCTTGCCGATGGCCTTATCCAGTTGGGCCTCGAAAACCCGATAATTATAGAGGGCCTGAACGAAATTTAAGTCGGCCTGGGAAAATTGCACCTGGGCGTCGGTGAACTCAATAATCGTTCCCACTCCGGCCTGGTAGCGGCCCCAGGCCAGGCGCAGATTCTCCCGGGCCGCCTCCAGGGCCTTCTTCATGGCCCGGATGAGTTCCCAGCCGGTTTTGACATTCAAGTAGGCCTGGTTCACCTCTTTGGTGACGTTCTGGCGCAGCACCTCGCGGTTCTCTATGGCAGCCCGCAGTTGAGCCTTATTCTGATTGAGGGCATAGGTAGTGGAAAACCCCTCAAACAGCGGCACCGTCAGCGCCGCGCCCACATACCAATTACTGGGGAGAGTGGCAAAAGGTTGATCGACGCTCTGCCAACCATAAGCCGCGGTGGAAGTCACCGTGGGGAAATACCCGGACCGGGCCACCTTAATCCCGGCTTCATTGTATTCCTGCTGGAAGCGGTTTTTCAGAATTTCCGGCCGCCGCCGCAGGGCTTCGGCTTTTAACGTCCCCAGAGACTGGGGCTGCGTCATCACTTCCAGCACATCCGCCACCTGGGAATACGGCCAGGTCTTCAAACCCAGGGCGGTCATCAGGCTGACCTGGGCCAGCTTGACATTATTTTTGGCCTGAATGAGATTGGCCTCGGCCTGATACAGGTTGGCTTCGGCCTTGGTCACGTCGATCTTGGCCTTTAACCCCACCTTATAGAAACCCTGGGCCTGTTTCAGGAGATCCTGGTTCTGGCGCACCGTGCCTTCCTGAACCTTTTGGGCCCGCTGGGCCGCCAGGTAGCCGAAATAGGCGGTGCGGGCGTCCAGCACCACCTGTTGCCGGCTGGCGGCATAATCCTGCTGCGACTGCCCGAAGGTGGCCCGGGACTCGTCAATCAGACCGGGGGTCTTGCCGAAATCATAGATCAGTTGGGTGGCCTGAAACTGATATAGATAAAAATTGGTCACCCCCAGCCCCCCGACACTGCTGGTTGACCCGCTGGTCCCCGAGGTGCCGGATCTGTTGGAAGAACCGGGAAAGGCGTTGCCGTAATAATAGTTGGTCACAAAATTGACCTGGGGCAAATAGGCGGACCGGGCCACCCCGATGTTATAGCGGGACGCGGCCATATTTTCCCGGTACTGCTTGATGGCGGGATGGTTTTGCAGGGCGAGGTTAATCGCCTGGTGCAGGTTGAGGCTCCCCCCCGGGTCCGCGGCCCCGGCGGTCCCCAACCCCAACCCGGTGAAGGCCATCAAGAGAAAAACTACCCCGGTTTGCCTGAATTTCTGCATCATGATCGAACTCCGCACTCACTCCACTGTACCGATGCGCCGGGCTGGTCGCCGGTCTCCCGCCGGATGCCCGGGAGGTGGGAGCCGGCTTGACCCCGGCGGCAGACCGGCTTCCTGAAACCCGATAATATAAACCGCGGCCCCTTAAGGTAAATCCGGCCCGGGGCTGCCCCCCGCCAACCTAAAGTTATCCGAACCCGTCCAGTCACTCGTGCACCGGGGATGCCATCGAAAAACCTAAAAAGGAGGTTTGCGGCGATGAAACTCGGTCGCCTGCTCGAAGGCGTACGCCGTCTTCAGCAAGTCAGCCTCGCCAAACACGGGCCCCATGAGTTGCAGGCCGATGGGCAGGCCCTGGGAGGAAAAGCCGCAGGGCACCGAAATGCCGGGGATTCCCCCCAGGTTGGCGGAAATGGTGAAGATGTCGGATAAATACATGGTCAGCGGATCATCCACCTTTTCCCCCAGACGGAAGGCCGGGGTGGGAGACACGGGGGTGGCGATCACCCCGCACTGCCGAAACGCGGCCTCAAAGTCCCGGCGGATCAAGGCCCGCACCTGGGACGCCTTCTGGTAATAGGCCTCATAGTACCCGGCCGACAGGGTGTAGGTGCCCAGCATGATGCGCCGCCGCACCTCGGCCCCGAATCCCTGGGACCGGGTCTGGGCGTACATGTCCAGCAAATTCTGGCCTGCGGCCCGGAAGCCGTACTTCACGCCGTCGTAGCGGGCCAGGTTGGAGGAGGCCTCGGCCACCGCTAAAACGTAATAGGTGGCCACCGCGTACTCGGTGTGGGGCAGGCTCACCTCGATGAGGTCCGCGCCCAGGCCCGCCAGGGTCTTGAGCGCTCCCTGCACCGCGGCCTCCACCTCCGGGTCCAGGCCGGCCCCGAAAAATTCCCGGGGCACCCCGATCTTGAGCCCCTTGATCTCCTGGCCCAGCATCTCCTGGTAATCCGGCACCGGCGCCGGCACCGAGGTCGAGTCCTGGGGATCGTGCCCGGCGATGGCCTGGAGCAGGATGGCCGCATCCCGCACCTCTTTGGCCAGGGGGCCGATCTGGTCCAGGGAGGAGGCGTAGGCCACCAGCCCGTACCGGGAAACCCGCCCATAGGTCGGCTTCAGGCCCACCACCCCGCACAGGGACGCGGGCTGCCGGATGGAGCCGCCGGTGTCGGAGCCCAGCGACCCGATACACAAATCCGCGGCCACCGCCGCGGCCGAGCCCCCGGAGGAGCCGCCGGGAATGTAGTCCCGGTTCCAGGGGTTGCGGGTGGGGCCGAAGGCCGAATTTTCCGTGGACGAGCCCATGGCGAACTCATCCATGTTGACCTTGCCCAAAAACACCGCCCCGGCCCGGCGCAGCCGGGCGCAGACCGTGGCGTCATAAGGCGGCACAAAGTCCGCCAGGATGCGGGAGCCGCAGGTGGTTTTCAGTCCCCGGGTGACCATGACGTCTTTCAGGGCCAGGGGGATGCCGGTCAGCGGCGTGCCCGCCCCGCGCTGCACGCGGGCTTCGGCCTCCCGGGCCATGGCCCGGGCCCCGTCCGCATCCACGGTGAGGTAGGTGTTGAGCTCGCCGTCCCGCGCCTGGATGCGGGTGAGCAGCGCCTCGGTCACCTCCACCGGCGACACCTCGCCTTTGGCCAGGAGTGGCGCTAACTGACTGATACTCAGGCTATATAAAGGTTCCGTCATGCAGAACACCTTGGGCTATTTACCGAGAACCCAAAACCCAGAACCCGTTTCAGATAACCCGGGGCACCAGAAACGCGCCCTCTTCCCGGGCCGGAGCATTATCCAGGGCGGTATCCCGGGACAGCCCTTCCCTGACTTCGTCTTCCCGGAAGACGTTGAACACCGGAATCACATGGGCCAGGGGCGGCACCCCGGCGGTATCCAATTCCTGTAACTTCGAAACATAAGCCAGGATGTCATTGAGCTGCCGGGTGAAGACCTCGATCTCTTCAGGCGCAAGACTCAACCGGGCCAACTCGGCCACGTGCAGCACTTCGTCTCGGGTCAAGGCCATGATTGCTCCCTAATTGGTGGCGCCGGCTGCCAGCCGGAGCGCCTGGACCAAATTTTTGCCAGGCTTTATTATATACTGCAATCAAGCGGTGGGAACCAAGAGAAATCCTCCTGCCAGGATAATCTCACACAGGGAGAAACCGGCAACCGGCGGCGTCCCGCCCCCCCAAAACCTTCCCGGTCCTTAACCAAAACGGTCGCAAAACCATCTTAAAGTATATGCGGCAATTAATCCCGCCCACAGGAAATTTTGGCATTAAGGTGGAAAAACCATTGCCGAATGGATATACTTAATCATAATATTAATATTTCAAGGGACCTATCCCGGACGCCCCTTGCCCATCTCCAGAGATTTTCAGGAAAATCGGAAATTTCTCGAATCATGGGGTCGAGGGGGAAGTTGTGGATCAAGGCCCCCACCCGGGGAAATTGCCGGTAAGGCTTACCAGCCGGCCCCCAAGCGGCAGAGATTGTGTGCCTCTCATCTCAAAAAAGGAAATAGCCCCCTGAACCGCCCATGAACGCCAAACCGGACCCCCACCACCTGAAGGAGATCGCCCGTCAGGTCCGCCTGGACATCGTTGAGATGCTGTATCGAGCCGGTTCCGGCCACCTGGGGGGCTCCTTGTCGGCCACCGACATCCTGGTGGCTCTCTTTTTTGGCGAGATGCGCGCCCAGGCCGGCGACCCCTGTTGGATCGGCCGGGACCGGTTTATCCTGTCCAAGGGCCACGGGGCGCCCGCCTATTACGCCATTCTGGCCCGGCTGGGTTATTTCCCCCGGGAGGAACTGGACACCCTGCGCCGGTTTG
>CAYNMI010000095.1:0-8781 GCA_964398095.1 uncultured Desulfobacca sp. | reverse complement strand
TAATATGATCGTGACGTCGCCAGCGGTCCCCTCTTTTTCCCTCTCCCCCTATGGGCGGGGTGAGGGGGAAGTAATCTTTTCGGAGCCAGAAGTCCGTTAGTGAATTTTTAAACTGTTGGACTACGCCTAACGATAATCCTCCAATGCAAAAAGCAAACCGGACACCGCTGGGTTATCCCCTTTTATAAATATAATCGCCGAATTCGCCTTGGCAAGGGAGTATTGCCGGATGAAGCCGCACCCGGGGTCTTAGCGGCCGGGCGCGAGGCCCCCGGGGTCCCCTATGCCCGTGAGCAAGGCCACGGGCACTTCCCGGAAAATCTCGGCCAGGCGCAGCACGGTCTCTGTTCCCTTTGCAGCCGTGCGGATCGTCTCCCCGCTCAGGACGTTTTCCCAGACATTAGGGGCCCCGGAGGGCAGCGCCAGGCCCTCGGCCCCCCAGACCTCCGGCCCCAGGGGCGCCTGGCCCGGCGACACCAACTGGCTGCAGCAACGGGGCGCCACCGCCAGAGCCCAGGCCCCGCTCCGTCTCCGGGCGAAGGCCACGAAATGGCCGCTTCTGGGGCCCCGGCTCTTGAGGGGCAGGTAATCGCCCTCCCGGAAGAGAGCGCTTTGCGCCCGGCGGCAGTTGAGGGCCCGCATGGTGACGAAGAGCTTGATGGCCCCATCCTGCCACCGGGACCGCAGCCGGGACAGCAACCCTGCCAGTGACTTGGCGGCTTGCTGCTGCATCTCTTTCAGCAAGGCGCGCCGCGTCTGATAATCCACCGGCCGCCGGTTGTCGGGGTCCACCAGGCTGAAATCCCAGATTTCCGTCCCTTGATAGAAATCCGGGACCCCCGGCGAGGCGATCTTGAGCACCACCTGAGAGAGAGAATTGAGCGCCCCGAAGTAGGCTATCTGCCCCTGAAACTCCTGAAAATCCTTCAGGAAGCGCTGACTGGCCCCGGGCTCCAGAATGGCGTCCACAAAGTCCAGCAAGGCCTCTTCATAGGCGGGGTTGGGCGCGATCCAGCGGGTATGCACCTTGGCCTCCCGGGCGGCCTTGATCATATAAGCCTTGAGGCGCGTCTTGAAGTCTGCGGCCTCCGCCCCGGCCAGGGGCCAGGCCCCCAGCATGGTCTGATAGAGCAGGATTTCCGAGTTGGGGTCCGGCGCCGGCTGCTGCTCCAGCCAGACCAGGTGCTCCCGGTTCAGGCTCCGCCAGCGGGTGAGACGCTCTTCCCACTGCCAGGGCATTTCCGACAGCACGTTGAGGCGCTGGCGCACGTCCTCGCTGCGCTTGGTGTCGTGGGTGGAGGTGGCGTTCAGGGTCCGGGGCCAGTTGGCCAACTGCCCGGCATTGAAGCGATGGAATTCCTCCACCGACACCGGCCGCGCCTCGGAACCCACTTCGTTCAGGGAAGTGAGGCAATTATAGATAAAGAGGGCGGTGTCCTCCACCCCCTTGGCCATAATGGCCCCGGTATACTGCTGCCAGCGCCTGACGAAGCGCAGCCAGCTCTCTTTTTTTTCTTCGGCAAAAGTGGGGAGAAACTCCAGAAAAAGCACCCGGCGGAGAAAATCGTAGGCCGCGGCGCCGGGGGCCGGGTTCCGCCGCACCGCCTCGGCGATGGCCGCCTCCAGGTAGCCGCGCTCCCGGGCCGGGACTTCGTAATCCCGGATATAGGTCCGGTAAATCGGCAGGCAGGCGGTCACCTCTTCCAGGGCCCGGACCACGGCCCGGTGCGAAATATCCTGGGCGTGGCGGTCCTGCTCCGCCAACAGGGTGAGTTCCCGCCCCAGGGACTCCACTTCGCCGTTAAACAGGGTTTCGATGACCAGCTTCTTTTTATCATAGACGAGATCGGCATAACTGCCCGGAAAGCCCGTGAGTCTGCCATAGAGGGCCGCCAGGTCCCGGTAGCCGCCCTCGTCCACGAGCACGCCGTTCACCATGTTCAGAAAATCATAGCCCGTGGTGCCGAAGACCGGCCAGTCCTGGGGCAGCGGTTCATCCCGGGAGAGAATCTTTTCCACGAAGATGGGAAAACCGGGGTATTCCACCGCGCCCCCTTCTTTGGGCGTGAGCCGCTCTTTTAACCGCAAGAGATATTCCAGGGGGTCGAATAAACCGTCGATGTGGTCAATCCGCAAGCCCGCCACCTTGCCGTCACCCACCAGTTTGAACAGCAGGGCATGGGTGGCCTCGAAAACCCTCGGGTCTTCCACCCGGATACCGATGAGTTCATTGATACTGAAAAACCGCCGGTAATTGATGATATCCAGGGTCACCTTCCAGAAGGCCAGGCGATAGGGCTGCCTGGCCATGAGGGTATCCAGCGCTTCAAAGGAAGCCGGGTCCCCCCGGCGGCCGTTGAACAGCCGGATATTGGCATCCAGGAACTCCTTGATCTCCGGCGAGCCCTGGTAGAGGAGCCAGAGGCGTTTCTGGAGTTCCTCCTTGGTGCGCAGGCGTTCCTTGAGTTTGGCCGAACTGGTCAGGGTGCGGGGCGGCAGGTGCTCGATCATGGTGATCAGGCCCTGGAGCCCCAGAACCGCGGGATGCCCTTCCCCCAGGTTCTGCTCCAGGGCCTCCAGGCGATAGGTGAGGATATCCCCGTAGGTCTTGGGGTCCAGGGGAAAGTGATAATCATAATAATTGAGGCGGAACCCTTCTTCCCCCAGGCTCAGGTGGAGATCCTGATCTTCCAGGGCCTGGCCGAAGGGCTTCCCCAGGACCGGCAGCAGCACCCGGTCCGTCAGGGTCCCTTTGGAGGGGCGCCAGTCGATATCAAAAAACACCGCATAGGGAGACCGGGCGCCGTTCTCCAGCACGTCCATCCACCAGGGGTTGGAGGGGCTCATGGCCATGTGATTGGGCACCACGTCCAGCAACAGCTCCATGTCCAACGACTTGAGCCGGTGCACCAACTGGTCGAACGCCGCCTTGGAGCCCAGTTCCGGGTTGAGCTCCAGGGGGTTGGTGACGGAATAGCCGTGCAGACTGCCCCGCCGCGCCTTGAACAGGGGGGAGGAATACAGGCCGGTGATGCCCAGGTCCCGGAGGTAAGGCAACAGCCCCCGGGCCTCGTGGAACCCGAATCCCTGGTGCAATTGCAGGCGGTATGTGGCCATGACCCTACCTTATCTCAGCCGCCGGGGCCGTTAATCCACGTGGATGGCCAGTTTCTCCCCTATGGAGACGATGAGCCCTACCCAGTCTTGGGCCTCCGTCTGCCCCTGGGAGGCCCGATAGCGCCACTGGGGATACAGCGTGTGGAACCGCTCATAACAGATATTTTGCACCTTCCACAGGTTCACTTCAAAGGGGAGGGACGCGGCCAGGGCCAGGGCATCATCCAGGCCCTGAAGCAAGGCGAGTCCGGTCATATTTTCCCGGAACCTCTCGGCCAGCCGCTCCAGGGTCCGGCGCAAGGCATACTCCAGACTGGCGGCATTCAACTCCACTTGCAGCACCCTGGCTTCTTCCAGCAGGTTTTTGATGTAATCCAGGTCCAGGTCTTCAGCCTCAAAGGCCTGGCGCAGGTTCAGGTTCAGGACGAACTCCGCAGTGGCCTGATAGGTCTTGGGCAGCGGCACATTCAAATCCATGAGAAAACGCATCAGGGGCACGTGATGGTTATAGATGAGACGGTAGGCGGACCACGCCTCCCGTAAGGAGGAGGCCATAATCAGGTCCAGAACCTTGCGCTGTTCGTCCCGGAAGAGGGACCGCAGAGAGTACGTCGAGGTGCCGAAATGTTGATCGATGCGCCGGATGGTTTCCGGGAATTCCGCCCAGGAGAAGGCCTCAGTGACTTCCCAGGCCATGGCGTTATATCCGTCCGTCCCTATAAATTCCCGCACCCCGCCGCACAGGTTGTGATCGCCGAAATGCAGGACCGCGAAACTGAGGTCCGCGGCCCGGCGGGTGATCTCCGAGGTCACCTTGATTTTGCCCACGGCCAGCTTGGCCTTGCCCACCTCGGCCAGCCGGTAATCATCCCGCCTGATGGAATAGCAGAAAATCTTGTCTTCCGGGGCGTAATCTTCAAACAGCGAGCTGATGGCGTAATGGGCCCCCACTTCCAGGAGATCCACCATGGCGGGCCGGACATATTTCTCATAGATGCGGCGGCCGTCGCCGATCTCGGGGATGTTGCTTTGAGCCAGGGCCAGCCGTTCCAGGAATTGGGCCTCGAGGCCGCCGCCGAAGACCTCCTGGGCCAGTTGCACGGCCCGGCCGGCATACTGAATGACCTGGACGGTCTCAATCCCGGAGAGTTCATCAAAAAACCAGCCGCAACTGGTATACATCAGCATGGCATGGCGCTGGAGCTCCATGAGCCTCAGAACCGTGATTTTCTCGCCCGCATCGAGTTCCCGGAGCGCGTGGCCCTGAAAAAACCGCGCCAGGGTCTCCGGGCTGCGGTCCATAATCACCTCAATGTAGTCATTGCGCGCCGCCCAGGGGTCCTGCAGGAGCTCACCGGCCGTGGCCTCAAACTGCGGCGCCAGATGGTCCCGGAGCCAATCCAGGGCGTTTCTGAGCGGGGTGCGCCAGGCCTGGCTCCAGCCCGGGTGCATGCCGCTGTTACAGCCGCAGTCTTTCCACCAGCGCTCCACCCCGTGGGCGCAACTCCAGGAGGTATTTTCAAAAATCTCCACCACGTGCGTGGGCGGGTGCTTCTCCAGATATTCGCCGTAGTTGGTCAGACGAGCCAGATTTTCCGACTCGATATAGTCCAGGGCATAGGCCAGGGCCATGTCGCCGTGCCCCCGATGGTGCCCGTAGGTTTCCCCGTCCGTGGCGATGTGCACCAGTTGGGGCCAGTCCCGGTGCGGCGAAAAGGCCCCTACCAGGCGGTGGGCCAGGTTCTCCCCCCGATCCAGCAGGTCTTCGAAGGCCACGCCCCGGGAGATGGGCCCGTCGTAAAAGAACAGGTTGATCTTCCGGCCCGAGGGCAAATTAAGCTTATAGGCCCGGGTGGGGTCGATGCGCTGGCCGCTGACGTCCTGCCATTGCCGTTTGCCGATGCGGCGCACCCGCCGGGCCTGATGCGGCGCCAGGATGGTGAAGCGAATCCCCCGGGCCGCCATCAGGTCCAGGGTCTCCAGGTCCACCGCGGTCTCCGGCAGCCACAGCCCCTCGGGCTTCCGCCCGAACCGCTGCTCGAAGTCCCGGATACCCCAGTACACCTGGGTGATGCGATCCCGGGAGTTGGCCAGGGGCAGAATCAGGTGATTATAAGCCTGGGCCATGGCCGAGCCGTGCCCCGAGAAGGCCTCCCGGCTCATCCGGTCCGCCGCCAGGATATTCTCATAGAGCTCCGGGGATTTTTCCGCCAGCCAGGTCAACAGAGTCGGCCCGACATTAAAGCTGATCCTGGCGAAGTTATTAGGGATTTTCAGGATCCGGCCATCCCCGCCCATAATCCGGGACGCAGCATTGGGAGCATAACATTCGGCCGTGATGCGCTCATTCCAGTCGTGGTAAGGATACGCCGAATCCTGGAGTTCGATCCCTTCCAGCCAGGGATTTTCCCGGGGCGGCTGATAGAAATGTCCGTGGATGCAGATATAGCGTTTCATTATTCCGAGGGCGTCATCAGCAGCAGGACCACCGCCTGGGGCGGCAGCGTCAAGGAAACCTCCCCTTCCGACCGGATACTGGCGGGCACGTTACTCCCAGAACCATACCAGCGCGGCTCGGCGCTGTCCAGAATTTTACGCCAGAGCCCCATAGGAATCGGGAGCTTTAGGGTGGCCGGGGACCGGCCGAAATGCATGATGGTGCAAATCTGCTCCTCCCCCGCCCCGCGCCGCACCAGCAGGACCTGAGGCCCCTCGAAACTCACGGCCTCCAGGTGCTCCTTACTCAATGCCGCCAGGGCCGGCTGCTCCCGCCGCAGCCGCAGGAGCTCCCGGTAAAACTCAGAGAGACTGCGGTGCTTCCCCTCCAGGCGCAGGGCCCAGTTAAGCCTGGAGCGCTCAAAAGTTTCCTCCGCCTGGGGATCGGGCGGCTCCCCCTCCCAGGCGAACCCCGCGAACTCCTCTTTCCGGCCCCGGCGCACCGCCTCAATGAGGTCCGCGTCCCCGTGACTCACGAAATATTGGAAGGGCGCGGGGTCGCCATATTCCTCCCCCATGAACAGCAGGGGAATGAAAGGCGAGAGCAGGACGGCCCCCGCGGCCAGCTTCAGGGCCTCAAACGGGACCAGGGCGCCCAGACGCTCCCCGTAGAGCCGATTGCCCACCTGGTCGTGGTTTTGGCCAAAGACCAGGAAGCGGCTGGCCGGCAGCTCCCGGCAGGCGGACCCCCGGCGGCGCTGCCGGTAGAGGGAAAATTCCCCCGTATAGATGAAGCCGTCGGTAAAGGCCTTGGCCAGGTCCCCTACCCTGCCGTAATCCTCGTAATAGCCCTCCGTCTCCCCCGTGAGGAGCCGGTGCAGGGCATGGTGGAAGTCGTCGTTCCAGTGCACATCCAGCCCGAAGCCCCCCGCCTCCGGGACCCGGATGAACCGGGCGTCATTCAGGTCGCTCTCCGCCATCAGGTAAAGCCGGCGGTTCAGCGCTTCCCCCCGGGCCTGCACCGCCTGGGCCAGCCTGGCCAGAAAGGGCTGCGCCGACTGGTCCAGGATGCGGTCCACGGAATCCAGGCGCAGGCCGTCAATATGGTAATCGGTGACCCAGTTAAGGGCGTTTTCGATGAAGAAGCGCCGCACCTCTTCGCTGTGGGGGCCGTCAAAATTGAGGGCTTCCCCCCAGGGGGTGCGGCTGCCCGGGGTGAAATAGGGGCCGAAATCCCGCAGGTAGTTGCCTTCCGGGCCCAAATGGTTGTAGACCACGTCCAGCAGCACCGCCAGTCCCTGCCGGTGGCAGGCGTTCACCAGCCGCTTCAGGCCCTGGGGGCCGCCATAGCTCTCCTGCACCGCAAAGGGGTAGACGCCATCGTAGCCCCAGTTGCGGCTCCCCGGAAACTGGGCCACCGGCATGAGCTCCACCGCGCTGACCCCCAAGTCCTTCAGTTCCGGCAGGCGGGGGATGACCGCGTCAAAGGTGCCCTCCGCGGTAAAAGTGCCCACGTGCAGCTCATAGATGACAAAATCTTTCAAGGGCAGGCCGCACCAGCCCTGGTCTTCCCAGGGAAACTCGGGGTCCGCCACCTGGGAGGGGCCGTGCACCTCCTCCGGCTGGTGCCGGGAGGCCGGATCAGGGCGTTCCGTCGCCCCATCCAGACGGTAAACATAGCGGCGCCCCGGCCTGACGCCGTCCACCATTCCCTGATGATAGCCGCGCCCCACCGGGGTCAGGGGGACGTACCGGTCATCCGGCCCCACCAGGTGCACGTCCACTTTGGCCGCCCGGGGCGCCCACACCAGAAAACGGCACCGGTCCTGGCCCAGGTAAGTGGCCCCGAGAGTCGCGGCCGAGTTCATGCCTATCTCCTCATGGTTATGCTGATTTCAGAAAATTGCCCCTGCGAGGACGATAAAACTGACCGCAGTCACCGTCCCCGCAATACGGTTTTTGCCACGTCGGGGTTGATTCCCGAGACACGCGTCTTATCTTGAAATTGAGGATTTGATCAGGTTGGGGAATTATTTGAGGTTTGGCAGCCACGTTACTTTAGATGCAGAGCCCGCACCAACCAACTAATTCTCTCCTTCCTGAGGTATCGCAGATAATATCCAGATAACCAGATAATGTTAATATGACAATTATACTTTTATCTTAATTCCCACAATCAATTGAGACTTTACTGCAAATTAACCTGGATATTAATTTTTTCTTGTTTCATATCTTATCATAAACTACTTTAATTTATATAATTTAACACATAAGATAACCAAAGTCAATGCGCAATGCGTCATTATAACTTTAATGCCATTTAATTTCCGCCTTATATGATTGAAAGCTCCGGCCAAAGGGGGCCCAGGCGGACCGGGCCGCCCGCGGGGCGCCTGACTTTTAAGGTTTCAAGCCGTTGAATCGATATAGAGCAATTGCCGAAGGAGCCTCTTGCAAAATGTAGCCGCAGGCTTCAGCCTGCGTTTGCACAGGCTGGAAAGCAGGTGCCACCAAGAAATTTTCAAGCAATGAGGAAAAATCTTTGGTTTTTAAATGACTTTTGCAAGAGGCTCGCACGTAATTTCGTTGCGCAAGGGCATGGCGAGCCATACGGAAAGGATTTAGGGCACGGCGTGCCGTGCCCTTGTGCCCATTTGGATGTAACTTATTTCCCGCTTCGAGTCATAATTCCTAAGGAGGCAGCATCATGATCGAAGTTATGCCGGAAAGCGCCGGGAACGTTTTTGGGATTAAAGTCAGCGGCAAAATCACCGCCCAGGAGTATGAGGAGGTCATCATCCCCCGGGTGGACGCCATCATTCAGGAACACGGCAAGGCCCGGTTTCTGTGGGTTTTGGACGATGGCTTTCAGGGCGCCGAAGCCGGGGCGATGTGGGACGATACCAAGTTCGGCCTCAAGCATCGGCACGATTTCGAAAAAGTGGCCCTGGTGGGCGGCGCTAAATGGATGGAGTGGCTCACCAAGCTCTTCTGCAAGCTTATTAGCGCCGAAACCAAGACCTTCAGCCAGGACCAGCTTCAGGAAGCCTGGGACTGGCTCAAAGCCTGATATCCAGGAGCAGCCAAACAGGTGGCACCGGCGTCTCGCCTGTGCAGCCGCAGGCTTCGGTCCTGTAGGGGCGCACCTGCGGGTTTGCCCTCAAGCCAGGGCGGTCACCTAGAACCTATTTCAAAACCTCCTTTTGCGCCAATTTGTCATTCTGAGCG
>CAYNMI010000094.1:0-8879 GCA_964398095.1 uncultured Desulfobacca sp. | reverse complement strand
CGGCTGATCGTCATAAGTCGGGGCAAAGGCGAAATTGGCAACCCGGAGTTCCTCGCCCCCGAGGAGGATATTGAGGGGGCTGAGGCATTGGTGCACCTCTCCCTGCTGGTGGGCAAAGGCCAGGGCCTGACCCAGCAGTTCCAGGAGGTGTAGCGCCTGGGGCAGACTGAACCGGTCCTGCCGGACCCACTGGGTCAGCAGGCTCTCGCCGGCAAAGGGTTCCTCCACCAGGTAGAGAAATCTTTCGGCCTTGTCCACATGCAAAACTCCCAGGATCTGGGGATGGCGCAGCTTCAGCCCCTGGGCCGCGGCGTGTTCAAACATGTCCCGGGCCGGGGCCCAATCCGGGGCGTCCCGGGCCAGGAGCTTCAGGCTGACCTCGGTCCTCAGGAGGTTATCCTGGGCCAGCCACACCCCACCCCAGGGCTCTTCCCGGAGCTGGCGCCCGATCAGGTATCTTTGGGCGATCACCTCATTGGTATCGGGAGATTCCGGACGATTGTGGGTCATCTGGAGGCCTGCCTTGGCTGGGGAATCGGCCTGATTAACAGCCTGGTTCACCATAACACAAAACTAACCGGCAAAAAAGCCCTTTCGGGTCAGGGGGACCGTCCCGGAATCAGGGATAACGCGGCTCTAGGCGCCTTCACCGGCCTCCATTGACCGACGGCCGAGATAAAATTGAAACGGGGAGATTATTCTGATACCTTCATGGATACAGACCATGTTGCCGGAATTCGTTCCATGTCTTTAGCCAACCTCATTACCCTGGCCCGCTTGCCGCTGCTGCTGATCCTGGTGGGGATCCTGTTTATCCCCAGTTTTCCGGCGCGCCTTATCGGCTTGGTGCTGCTGATCGTCCTGTTCCTGATGGATTGGTTCGACGGCTACGTAGCCAGACTGCGCAATGAAGTCACCGAACTCGGCGCGGTGTTGGATATCGCCCTGGACCGGTCCGTGGAAAATATCCTGTGGATCACCTTCATGTATCTGGGGCTGGTGCCCTTGTGGGTTCCCATCGTCTTTTTAATCCGCTCCTTCGTGGTGGACGGCATCCGCGGCGTGGCCCTGGCCCGGGGAAAATCCGGTTTCGGCATGATGCACTCCCCTCTGGGGCGCTTCCTGGTGGCTTCCCGCTTCATGCGGGCCCTCTACGGCCTGGCCAAGGGGGTGATCTTCGGTCTCCTCTACCTCACCTGGGCCCTGGCCCTCAAAAACCCCAATATTCTGATCGCCTTGCATCCTCTGAATCAAGGTCTTATATTTTTTACCACGGGGCTGTGCATCATCCGGGGCCTCCCGGTAATTAAGGATGGCCTGATCTTCTTTCAATCCGATAAAGCCTGATTTGCGCCCCGGTTGGGTCACCAGAATCTCGCCGCGGGAGAACGTCATGAGCCGGGTGGTTGCCATTTTTGATGTGGACCAGACGCTGGTTCAGGGTTACACCGAGCGACTTTTTTTCCGGTATCTGGTGCGGCGGCGCTTGATCAGCGTGCCCCAGGCTCTGGCCTACCTCGGACAGGTGGCCCGCCGTCCCCAGGGCCGGTTTCAGGATAAGAGTTACCTCGAAGGCCTTAAGGTGGAAGAAGTGGTCCGACTGGCCCGGCAGTGCTACCAGGAAGACATCGCCCCCCGGGTGAGTACGGCAGGACTGGCCTGCGTCCTGGAGCATCAGGCCCAAGGCCATGCCATTGCCCTGCTGAGCGGGTCCCTGTCCCTGCTGCTGACGCCCTTAAAAGAGGAGTTGGGGGCGGAGTGGCTCATCGCCACGGAATTGCAGCGGGAAAACAGTTGCTTTACCGGGGCGATTGCCGGGCGAAACCCCCGGGGCCCCAATAAATTGTGGCTGCTGCAGGAGCTGTCCCGGACCCATGGTTTCGATTTATCCCAGGCTTACGCCTACGGGGACGATATCCAGGATGCCTATCTGTTCCATGCCATCGGGCATCCGGTGGCGGTCAACCCTTCCTGGCGCTTAAAGTTTCAGGCCCGCAAACATTGCTGGCCGATCCGGTATTTTTAGGGTTCAGTCCCCGTCGTTGACCCAGGATTTGGCGTGGCGAGGCGGGGGTCGACCGTCAAAGTCGAGCCTGGTTCCTTAATAATTTTTTCTGAGGTTCTGCTGATTAATTGACAGGTTAGAACTTTTAGAGTAGTCAATAATAGGGATAATATGGACGAAGCTCTGATCCGACAATTGAAAAACCGGGTGGAAGAAGAACTGCGGCAGCGGGAACTGGCGCTCGTGGAGTTTTGGTTGCAGGAATTGAAAAATATCATGGCCAAGCGCCACAAAGAACTGGCAAGCTTGCAGACCGATCTGAAAACCTTTGTCACCCGCATGGAGACTCGGCTCCGCACCCTCAAAGGGAGCCCGAAATAACATGTTTGAAGTAAAAATCGTCACCCAGTTTGCCGCCGCCCATCGGTTGGAAAACTTTCAGGGGAAATGTGAGTCCCTCCACGGCCACAACTGGAAGGTGGAGGTGTTCCTGACCGGGAAAACCCTGGACCGCGCCGGCCTGCTGCTGGATTTTGGCGTGGTCAAGGCCCGGACCAAAGAGGTGCTGGAGGAGGTCGACCATAAGTATTTGAATGAACTGGCCGCCTTTCAGGACCGCAACCCCTCGTCGGAGAATCTGGCCCGTTACCTGTATGAGCGCCTGGGAGCTATCTGCAATGACGACCGGGTGAAAATCCATCGGGTCAACGTTTGGGAATCCGATACCTCCTGCGCCTCCTATTATCAGGACTGACGTGGCGTTGACCAGAGGCTGCCGTTTAGCCTGGATGGCGGGACTGATCCTGGGTTTGCTGGTCGTCCTGGGGGCCCGGGGCGGCCTGCCCACCCAGCCCTCGGCGACCAGTCTCCTGCAAATTCCCGCCACGGGTTCCAGGCCGAAGCCGCCGGTGCCATTCAGCCACCGGCTGCATAAAACCCGGGGCGTGGCGTGCACCCAGTGCCATCACGAGTTTCAGGGGCGGCGCAACGTCTGGCATGAAGGGCAGCCGGTGGAGAAGTGCAGGGCCTGCCACGGCTTGCGGCCGGAGGCCGGCCGCCTGGACTTGAAGAACGCCTATCATCGCCGATGCAAGGGGTGCCATCTCCACTTGCAGCAACAGGGCCGGCCGGCCGGCCCCATAAAGTGCCAGGGATGTCATCGCCCCAGGGAACGGGGCGGCTTGGAATATGGCAGGGACCCAAGGTCATGAGGTTTTGGGGCCCGTCGTACTCAAGCTCAGGCATGGACAGTTGCTGGAGATGCGGCTGAACTCTCCAGTCTAGGGAGCTGTGATCAAAGATTCCCTCACCTCCTTAATCCGGACGCTGCACCGGGAACGGGTCTTTGCCCTGGTCCTGGCCCTGGCGGTGATTCTCCTGTTGGGGGCCATCGGCTTCAGTCTGTTTGAACCCTCCCAGGGGCCGTGGTATGACAGGTTCGGGCGGGCCGTGTGGTGGGGTTTGGTCACCCTGACCACGGTGGGCTATGGGGACGTGGTGCCCGTCACTTTTATGGGCCGGCTGGTGGGCGTCACCCTCATGGTGATCGGCTTTATCAGCCTGTCCCTCGTCACCGCCACCGTGGCCTCCGTTTTCATCGAACGCAAGTTTCGCCAGGAGAAAGGTTTGGAAGCCATTAAAGCCGCGCAGCATATCCTGATTCTGGGGTGGCCGGAAGAGGCGGAAACCCTGGTGGACCAGTTGCTCAAACGCCTGCCCCCTTCCATCCCGGTGGTCCTGATTAACAAAGCCCTGCCGGAGCAGATGGACGCCATCAGGGAAAAATACCCGCAGCAGGGGGTCTTTTATCTGCGGGGGGACTATTCCCGGGAAGAAATTCTCCTCAAGGCCAATGTCCAGGAAGCGATCAAGGCCATCATCCTGGCCGACCGGCAACCGGGGGAAACCGCGGCCCAGGTGGATCAGCGCACCCTGTTCACCGCCCTCACCTTAAAGGCCATCCATGCCAAGATTCGCATCATGGCGGAACTGCTGCGGCCGGAAAACCGCTCCTACCTGGAGCGGGCCGGGGCCGAAGAGGTGTTGATCCGGGGGCAGTACGACAGCTCGCTTTTGGCGGGGGCCATTGCCGCGCCGGCCCTGTTCCGGATCTACACCTCGCTGTTGACGGGGGACGGGCAGACCTTGTGGGAAGTAGCCGTGCCCAGCCGGTTCTATGGGCGTCCCCTGGGGGAACTTGCCGCCCACCTCCAGGAGCAGCACCAGGGCATCCTCATCGGCATCTACACCGAGGGCCGGGCCTTGAGCCTGGAGGACTTGTTGTCCGAAGAGCCTTCGGCCATTGATGACTTCATCCGGCGCAAGTTCGCCGAAACCAAGATGACCCATCTCCTGGGGCGCACCAAGGTGGATTACCAGATCAATCCCTCTCATACCCAGACCTTGGGGCCGCAACAGTATGTCGTGGTCATCGCTGCGCAGAGGCCGAGTCTCTAATGATGGACGCCGCCTTTTTCCGGAAAATTTATCTCTTCCAGGACCTGGAAGAAGAGGAAATCCACCAGGTGCTGAACCGCACCAGCCTCCGGGAATTTCCGGCCGGGGCGGTCATCATCCAGGAAGGCGAGCCCGGGGACAGCCTTTTCATCATGCAGGCCGGGGAAGTGGAGATCACCAAGCAACTCACCCTGGTGCTGGATGAAGACACCCCCAAGGAGCGGGTGATGATCCGCCTGAACGCCGAAAACGGGGTTTATTTCGGGGAGATGGCCCTGCTGGAAAACGAAACCCGGTCGGCCACGGTGACCGCCTTGACCGATTGTTCCCTGTTGGAACTGCGGCAAAAGGATTTCCTGGAGTTGATTGAGCAAAACCCCGTTATGGGGGTCAAGCTCCTCCTGCGTCTGGCCCAGGTTTTGAGCCGGCATCTGCGCAAGACCAATCAGGACGTGGTGAAACTGACCACCGCCCTGGCCGTCTCCCTGGGGGGCTAGGGCGGGGGCGTTCCCGGACTGGCGGGGTCGCACCGTCCAAGTCCAGCCTAATCCTGGGCCGGCCCGAACTACCCCCGGCCGCGCGGCGCGGGCGCTTAATATTCATCAATACCCTTGGAGCCTTTTGCCGAAGTCCGGGGGGCGGGCAGTTTCAGAAGTTAGGATGAGGAATCCGGAAGTTTTTGCTTGTAGATGGGGGTGAGGGCAGCCAAGAAAAGGGAAAGCCACGAATGCTCTTTTCCCAGTCTTCAGACCGGAATAGGCCTTCGTGGCTTAATTCTTTAGCAGAATCGTGGCTTTCCGTTAATGGCAGCAGGTGTGCCCGTGTTGGTGATGGCCTTCGCCGTGGCAGTGCTCATGGGTATGAGTCGTCGCCTCGTGGCAATGCTCATGGCCGTCATGAGTATGAGTCGTCGCCTCATGGGTGTGCTCATGCTCATGCTTGTCCTTGTCATGGCAACACATCGATCATCCCTCCCTTCTGTTTAATTTAAGTAATTATAAACATCTGTCCTATTCCGGTCAAGTCTTTCCCGCAGGGGTTTGGCCGAAAGGCAGGTTAAAAAGAAAAGCCGCGCCCGCCCGGTCCTGGATGAGGCCATGGGAGCAGGCGGGCGCGGCCGGCAAAGCAGGCGCGGCGTGATTCTCAGCTACTCGGAGTCCTTATGTTCATGGGTATGATGGGCGTCATCGTGGACATGCTCGTGCTTATGCACCGTCGCCTTGTGGGTGTGCTCGTGACCGTCATGGCTGTGGGTCACTTCCTCATGGCTGTGTTCATGCTCATGCTCATGCTTGTCTTGCCGTTCCATAGCTTATCCTCCCGGTTTATTTAGCCGCCGGCCAATCGGTGAACTGCGCCCACATCACGGCGCCGTATTCTACGTCGACTTTCTTGCCCTCGTGTTCCATCCCCTTTTTTTCCAAATTGAGGGCGGAGAAGCCCCACCAGCCGGCATGGGGCACCGCGAAGGTGAAGACCCCGTTCTTATCGGTTTTGACCACCTGGGTGTAGAAATATTCATTGGGGGCGGTCACCTTCTTACCGGCATTCCAGAATTCCACTTCCACATCGGCGTTGGCCACGGGCTTGCCTTTGAATTTCACTACCCCCTGGAAGACGTTGCCGGCATAGAGCCCGAAGGGCCGGGTCAGGGGCACGATTTCGGCCTTGAGGCCCACTTCCTCATCCCAACCCTCTTCGGCCCCGAACGCGGCCACATAGGTCTTGGTCTGGTGAATGATATATTTATTTTCCGCGGGCTCCCAATAGGGCTGGGGATCGAAATAAAAAGCGTAAACCCCCGGCTTTTTCAGGGTGTAAGTGGCTTTCCAGGCCTCCTTACCCAGGACCTTGGTCTCCTGGAGGGTGTTTAAGAGATCGGTTTTCTTTTTGTCGACGAGCACGCCGAACTTCTTGGGTTTGGCCATGTTCATGCCATTCTGTTCAAAGGGATGGCAGAAGGCCAGGGTGATTGCCAGATTCGGGTTATCGCCCTGCATCACCATGGATTTGTCCGGCAGGATCACCCCGAAATGGGCCTGGCAGACGCCGGCCAGGCCGAAGACGAGCAGCAAACACAGACCTAGTGTGGCAAAACGTTGCATAATCTCCCTCCATTGCTTCTGGATTTTGGGCAGGCATAGAGCCCACAGATGCATCATTATGGCATTACTCCCCGCTTTGGCCCCGGGTCTTCCCTGGGGACCGGGTTTGAGGGGGTGGTGATCAAAATTGGTACACAAAGGAAAAGAGCGGGGTGAGCGCGGTGGCCCCGTTTTTGCCGATGAGGTCGCAGTTCAGCCCCAGGGCGAAGGCTAACTTTTCCGTCGCCATGTATTCGATCCCCGGCATGACGGAGACCAAAGCCCCCGCCGGCAGGTTGGCTTGATGGCCGAACAAACGCCCGCCGTCCCAATAACTGGTGAGTTCCAGGAGGGCGATCCACTTTTCCGTGATAACATATTCCGCCGCCAGGTTGACGGTGACGAAGTCCCGGGGATAGTTGCGCACCTGACCGGCCACGGGGTCGCTTTCCACCAGATCGCCGTTTTCATCGATTGCTAAGTGGGTGCGGTCCTCCCGGGTGCTGTACGCGGTCTGCATGGTATACCAGAGATTGGCGTACACGACGAAGGGCTTGAGGCACTTGGAGGCGTTCAGACCGGTAGTGAAGGCGTAGGCCCCCCCTCCCAGGACGTCGGTCCCCAACCGCCCGGGATTAATGTGCCTGAAGTGGCCGGTGGGGAAATCGGTGGAAAACAGCGCGCACACCGCGGGGTTCTGGGGCCCCTCGGGCAGCAGTTGGTATTTCAGGGTCAGATTGATATCGCTGAGGCCCCCGAAACTGGCCGAGCGCTCCCCATTGGGACCTGGCTCTGTAACGCTGCCGGCCCAGTTGTGGACGTAGGGGACCACCACGAAGACTTCCATGTTTTTTATCAGGCCATAGGTAAATTTATAGTCCATGGAGAAAGTTTTAAAATTGCCCCCGGCCGGCACCCGCCGCCAGTTCTGGGTTAAGCTGTTGGTGAAAAAGCTCATGCCAAAGGTGGGCTGGATGGCGAATTTGCCGGTGTCCATGGGGATGGCGGTGTCAGTGATGATGGGACCGAAGGTGGCGGGGCATTCCTCCTCTTTGGCTTCCTCTGCTTTAGTTTCCCCTTTTTCTTCCTGCTCCGGCCGGAAGCCTTCCCCCCGCCCGCCGACCTCTTCGACAGCCGCGACCTTTTTTTCGCCGGCGGCGCCTGCCTCAGTTGCCTCCCATCCCGCCGTGGGCCTGGCCAGGGCTATGGCGAGCAGCACGGCCAGGCAGGTCAAGATTGGGGATACGCGATAAGATCTCATAATAGTCCTCCTTATAAGCAACTAAGTTGCACTTTAATATACAAAGATAAATTATATAATTCAGTAATATCAAATAATTATAGATAATCCTCAGAGCAACTCATATGATTTTAGAGACAAAAAATTCCCCCCTCGACGCAAAATCAGAGCCGACTCCAGCAGGGCCTGAAAATAAGATTTTCTGCCAGAAAAAGCCTCAATTTGGCACTAAGGTGCTCAACTTCTCCTAACTCTTGCCACCTCCGGGTATCGGGCTTGGTTGACAACAGTCTCCATGGACATGGCAGCAATGCCCCACAGTGTGGTTT
This sequence comes from uncultured Desulfobacca sp., assembly GCA_964398095.1. Lineage (GTDB taxonomy): Bacteria > Desulfobacterota > Desulfobaccia > Desulfobaccales > 0-14-0-80-60-11 > 0-14-0-80-60-11. The sequence goes on along the minus strand of CAYNMI010000094.1, from coordinate 764 downwards.
AAAAAATCATGCTCATGGGAGACGATCATGTAAGCGATAGCCAAATCCTTCAGAATGTGGACGAGACGGTGCTTGGTGGTCTCATCCAGTCCCGCGGTGGGCTCATCCAGCAGCAGCAACTGCGGTTGCATGGCCAGAACCGTGGCCAGGGAGACCAGCTTCTTCTCGCCCCCGGAGAGCTTATAGGTCACCCGGTCTTCGAAGCCGTGGAGCCCCAGGCGCGCCAAGGTCTCCCGGGCGATGCCGCCAGCTTCGTCCGGAGTCTTCCCCAGATTCAAGGGACCGAAGGCCACGTCTTCCAGGACCGTGGGGCAGAAGAGCTGATCATCGGCATTTTGAAACAGCAGGCCCACCTTTTGCCGGACCTCGACAAAATCCTGGTCTTTTTTGACTTCCTGCCCAAAGATGGTGATGCTCCCGGCCTGGGGGCGCAACAGTCCCATGATCAGGAACAGCAGGGTGGTCTTGCCGGAGCCGTTGGGACCGATGAGGCCGATGTGTTCGCCTGGCAGGAGCTGATAGTGAAAGTCCTGGAAAACCGGCCGGGGGGCGCCGGGATAGGCGAAGGTGATGTCGTGCAACTCGATCAAGGGTTCACTCATGGTAGCCTCACAGCAGAATGGGGTATTGCCATTCCAGAAAGAGGAGCACCGTCAGGGTCAGCAGGGATGCCGTCAAGAAAATTCCATCCCGGCGTTGCCAGGTAAAAGAGCGCAGGCTGTAAAAGACCCCGTGAAAGCCCCGGCACAACATGGCCTGGAAAA
>CAYNMI010000093.1:0-8924 GCA_964398095.1 uncultured Desulfobacca sp. | reverse complement strand
ATCCTATGTTCGAATTTCGTCTCAGCGCCTCATCCGGCCCGGCCGGGCCCCGGTTGGGGCAGATCAGGACTGCTCGGGGGGTCATCGAGACCCCGGTCTTCATGCCAGTGGGCACCTATGCCACGGTGAAGACCCTGACCCCTGAGGACCTGAAGGCCATCGGCGCCGGCCTTATCCTGAGCAATACCTACCACCTCTATCTCCGTCCCGGGATAGAGACCATCGCCGCCCTGGGGGGGCTGCACCGCTTCATGCATTGGGACGGCCCCATCCTCACCGACTCCGGCGGCTACCAGATCTTCAGCCTGGCGCCCTTGCGCACCATCACGGCCGAGGGGGTGACCTTCCGGTCCCATCTGGACGGCTCCAGCCATTTCCTCACCCCGGAGACCGTGGTGGCCCTCCAGGAGGCCCTGGGGGTGGACATCATGATCTGCCTGGATGAGTGCCCGGGCTACCCGGCCCCCGAGGCCGAAGTGCGCCGGGCCGCTGAGTTGACCCTCAAGTGGGCGGCGCGGTCCCAGGCGGCCCGGGAACGGCCCCAAGCGGCTCTCTTTCCCGTGGTCCAGGGGGGCATGATGCCGGAGTTGCGCCGGGACCAGGCCCAGGCCATGGCGGCCCTGGACTTCGACGGCTACGCCATCGGCGGCCTCAGCGTGGGCGAGCCCAAGGACCTCATGCTGGCCATGGTGGAGGCCACCACCCCGGCGCTGCCCGAGGATAAGCCCCGCTACCTCATGGGGGTGGGCACCCCGGAAGACCTGGTGGAGGCCGTGGCCCGGGGGGTGGACATGTTCGACTGCGTGCTCCCCACCCGCAACGCCCGGAACGGCATGGCCTTCACCTCCACGGGCAAGGTGGTGATCAAGAACGCCGTGCACGGCGCCGATGCCGGGCCCCTGGATGCGGCCTGCGGCTGTTACACCTGCCGCCACTACTCCCGGGCTTATCTGCGGCATCTCTATGTGGCCAGAGAAATTCTGGCTTATCGCCTTTTAACTTTGCATAATTTGTATTACTATCTACAGTTAATGGTCACCATGCGGCAGGCCGTGGCGGAAAATCGCTTCGCCGCGTTCCGCCGGGACTTTTATCAAAATCGACCCCAGGGAGGTAATAATCGTGGTTAATTGGGCCCATGCGGCCGCTACCGGGGCGGCCGGCGCCCCCGAGGCCAGTCCGATGTGGAGTTTCGTCGTCCCCATGCTCTTTATGGTGGTGATCTTTTATTTTCTCCTGATCCGGCCCCAACAGAAAAAGGCCAAAGAACATAAGGCGCTCTTGGACAACCTGAAAGAGGGCGATCTCATCATCACCAGCGGCGGCCTCATCGGCACCATCGTCAATCTCGACGACCAGATCGTCAACCTGGAAATCGCCGATAAAGTTCGCATCAAAATAGGCCGCCCCTACATCGCCGGGTTTGCCCCCAAAAAGGGTGGCTGAGCCGGCTCTGATGCACCCCACTCAGCTCATCCGGGGACGTTAGCGTGCCGGAGCCCCAAGCCCATCAGGCCTTCATGGCCGATATCGGCCGCCTGGAGGCGCTGGCCCGGGAGTGGACCGGTCTCTTCCCCCAGGCCGCGGCCCAGGGCCAGCACTGGCAAAAGGTGTTGTCCCAGGTGGAGGCCCACGCCGCGGAGGACACCTGCCGCGTGGCGGTAGTGGGCGCGGTCAAGTCCGGCAAGAGCACCATGATCAATGCCCTGGTGGGCCAGGACCTTTTGCGCCGGGGCGCCGGCATCCTCACGGCCATGGTCACCCGGGTCCAGCCCGGACCCGAATCCCGGGCGGTGCTGCAGTTCAAGGGCTGGGACGAAATCAACGGGGAGATTCGCCGGGCCCTGGGGCTTTTACCCAATCCCCGCCTGGTGGACCGGGCCGCCCCCTTGGACCTGAAGCAGGCCCCGGACCGGGAGCTCCTGGCCCAGGTCCTGGCCGAGGCCCAGGAGGCCGATCTCTGGACCGGGGGCAGCCTGGATCAGAACTACCTGCTCCTCAAGTCCTACCTGGAGGGTTACGGCCTCCTCAAAGACCTCATGCCCGCCTCCGGGGTCCTGCCCCTGGCCGGCCCGGACCTGGCCCGCCACCGGGAACTGGTCACCCGGGAGGCCACCGCGGTCTACCTCAAGGACGTGCTCCTCACCATCCCCTTTCCCTGGCCCGCGGCGGGGGTGGAACTGGGGGACTGCCAGGGCAGCGACTCGCCCTTTCCCCAACACCTGGCCCAGGTCCTGGCATATCTCATCAAGAGCGACCTGGCCCTTTACGTGGTCAGCTCCCGGGTGGGGCTGCGCCAGGCGGACTTCCAGTTCCTGGCGGAGCTGAAAAGAATGGGGCTCATGCCCCACATCCTCATCCTCCTCAACCTGGACCTGGGGGAGCACACCTCCTATGCCGAGGTGCTGAAGATCAGGGACCGGGTGGCCCAGGAGCTGTCCTCCTGGCAGCCGGACCCCCGGATCTATGCCTTTTCCGCCCTCAAAGTGCTCCTGGACCGGCGCCAGGCCCGGGGCGAAACCCTTGACCCCCGGGAAGCCGCGGTCCTCAAGGTCTGGGCCACGGACCCGGACGCCGCCGCCTTTTCGGAGGCGGAAGCCGCCCGGTTCGAACCGGACCTGCAGGCCGCCCTGGCGGATTTACGGTCCCGCCGCCTGGCCGGAGGCGCCCTGGCCCAGGTGCAGATGGTGGCCCGGGGCCTCAGGGAGCAGTTGGAACTCACCCAGGATCTTCTGACCCGGGGTCTGGACGCCATTAAGGACTTGGAAACCCGCCTGGAGGTTCGCCGTCAGCCTTTGCACGACACCATGGCCACCGTGAGACAGACCCTGGAGGGCGCCGGCAACCGCCTGAAAAAGGCCCTGCGCGCCCGGGTGGACAGCATTCTGGACCGGCATTCCGGCCAGGTGGGGCAGGACTTAAGCCAGTTCATCCGGAACTTCACCCCCGACTGGGACCAACTGGCGCCGCCCGAGGGTCAGCCGGTCTTCCGCGCCGTCCTCTATCAACTCTTCCAGGACTTCGCCAAGGCCCTGGCCCACCACCTCACCGCCGAGGTCAACATCACCCTGGTGGAATTCATCCGGGCCCAGGAAGATTGGCTGCGCCTCGAGTTGGCCCAACTGTGGCAACCCCTGTTCCTGGCCCTCCAGGAAGCCCTGAGCCTCTATTACCGGGAAATTGCCGACCTGGGGCTGCCCGCCGCCCCGCCCACCCTGGAAGCCGCAGCCATCCCCCGGCCCCAGGGATTGGACGTCCCCCTCCTGGACCTGGAGGTGGTCCCCGACTGGCGCTTTGCCCGGGAGGTCTGGGTGCGTTCCGGCCTGGGGGTCCTGGGACGGGCCTGGGACGCCATCAAGCGCCGCCTAAGGCTGGCCGGGGCCGTCGAGCCTCGCCAACAGCTCCTCCGAGACCTGGAACGGGCCCTGGCCGCCCTCAAGGACTGGCTCAAAGAAGAAGTGGCCGTCCAACTCATCAATTACCGGGAGAATTTGAAGTTCCAATACTTCTTCCCCCTGGTGGACCGGTGGCTCAAGCAGCAGGAAGCCGGTTTGGACGATACCCTCAACTCCCTTCTGGGCAGCCTCCAGGGCGCGGCGGAGGCCATGCACTTGGCCGAAGAAGAGCGCGCCACCCGCCGCCGGCGCCTGGATGAGCTTATCCCCCTGGCCCGCCGCATCGAGGCGCGCCTGGAAGCGGGGAGTCAATCAAATCTTTAGGGGCGCCGGCGTCTCGCCGGTCCAGTTGTTTACCAAAACCACCCCGCCCCCCTCTTCACCCTGAATCAAACTCAGAGAAAGAGCTCTGATAATCATATCAATTATTTTTAATCTTGACTTAAGCTGCTGATATATAACAGTGATCTTGAAATGGACCTAAAATTCAAAACGGAGGCCGGCATTAACGTAGTGGACCGTAGAGTTGCTCCGGCCCACTTCGGCGCTGTAGTTGACCTGGGCATAAAGGTTCTTTTTCAGCCCCACGGTGACACTGGCCCCCACCAACGCATAGTTCCGCTTGGCCGCGTCAGTCTGGAAATTGAAGGTGCTGCTCCCCTGGCTGAGGCTGGCGTTGAGGCCTCGGCTGCCGTTGGAGAATTCGTGTTGATAGAAGGCATAGCCCTGGGGAACCACTTTGACCGAGCCCACCCTAAGAGGGAGGGTCACCCGCCCGCCCAACCCGGTTTGCAAGGAGTTGGCGCTCTGGGCGCCCACCTTCAGGTTGAGGGCGCCGGCGTCCTGTTCCGTAAAGCCGTTTACCCACAGGGCTGAATAAGCCAGGGTGGCGGAAGGGGTCAGGATAAACCGGCTCAGCTTGAGGTCATAACCCGTCTCGCCATAGAGGTTGAACTGGTTCCCGGTGGTGGAACTTGCAGCGCTGCGGGCCAGGCCGCCGAAATTGATCCCCCGCTTCAGGTCAAAGAGGTTAAGGGCGTAGCCCACAGAGCCGTAGGCATAGAGGGACCCGGGGAAATAGGCGGCATAGGCATTGAAGGGTATGGTATGGGCGTTAACGCTGCCCCCGGAGCCGTAGAACGCGGCACTGGTGTTGCTGTAGCCCGTGGCCAGACCCACCACGAGATTGTTCCGCAGACGGTAGTCGGCCCCCAGAGTGAAGCCCCCCAGGGTGAAATTATAACCCGTTTGGTTGACCGAGGAGTTCTGGCTGCCAAAGGCCGCGCCACCGTCCACAAAGAGGCCCCAGCGGCTATCCGGGGCCTGGAATTCTTTCCGGGTGCTGAACAGGTTGGAGATGGTGGCGCCATTGTAAGCCAGCATCAGGCCATCCAGCTTGGAGTAATTGCAGCTGAGGCCCCCGGAAGTGAGACTGCTGCCTTCGTAGCTCTGGCCCTGGACAAACCGCAGGTTGGTGGTCCGGGTGGCCAGATTGCGCATCTGGGAAGTGGCGGCCACAAAACCCAGGTTGGTCAGGGCCCCGGCTTTTTCCGGGGAGATCTGCTTGAAGGCGTCCCGCACGCTGGCGCTATCGGGCAGATAGTCAACGGCGTTCAAGACCGTATCCAGGTCCCCTGTGGTCACGCCAGCCAGGCCGTTGAGCATGGTCCCCACCGCCTGCTGGTTGGAGTTCAGGCTTAGGCCTGAGTTGGTGTAGTTGCGCTGGACCCAGAGGTCGACGCTGTTGGGGTTATAACTCGCCTGCCAGAACAACGTGGGACTGAATTGCTGGTTGGCAATGGTAGTGAAAGTACCGGTTATGCCGCCAGTGGCCGTGAGCACCCCGGGAAAGACCTGATTCCCCCGGGGCTTGAAGCCGTTATACAAGGTGGGGGCTATGGCACCGGCCAGGGTGGCGGTGCCCGGCGCGCCGGTGACGACGATCTTATCGTAACTGCTGTCGGAGGCAACCTCGGCCCGATACGTACCACTGGCCGTCTGAGTAAAGCTCCCCACCACGCTCAAGGTTCCGGGCGAGTTGCCGGGGTTCACGGTGCCAGAATTCGTGAAATTCCCGGTAATGGGCCCGGTACCCGTGAGGAGGCCATTATTTATCAGATCCCCCGTAAAGCCTCCGCCCCCGCAATTAAAGGTGCTGTAGTTCAGAGTGCCGCCGGTTTGGTTAAAGGTGCCACCGGTATCCAGGTTTATGGTCCCGGCCGAAAAACTGCCGCCGCTCAGGTTATAGGCTTGGCTAGTGCCGATCGAAAGGGGAACGCCGGTAAAGGTGGCTGCCCCACCATTTTGGTTAAAAGTAGTGAAAGTCAAGGTGCCGCCGGTTTGGTTAAAGGTGCCGCCGGTATTCAGGTTGATAGTTCCGGCGGTATGACTGCCGCCGCTGAAGTTGTAGGTTTGGCTGGGGCCGAGGGAGAGGTCGACGCCGGTAAAGGTGGCTGTCCCGCCACTTTGGTTAAAAGTAGTAAAAGTTAAGGTGCCGCCGGTGTGGTTGAAGGTACCGCCATCATTCAGGTTTACTGTCCCGACCGAATGACTGCCGCCGCTGAGATTGTAGGTGGCGGTGCTGCCGGAGTTGGCCGCCAGGGTCAGGGTGTCGCTTATCGTCGCAGTGCCGTTGCTCTGGGTAAAGGTGCCCGTACCGTAAACGCCCACCAGAGCGTTGGCAGCAGTAAAAGTTCCTCCCTGCAAAGTGTAGGTGCCGTTACTGGCGGTTTCATAGCCCAGGTATAGCTTATCGGTCAAGGTCACGGTTCCATTGGTCTGGACCAGGGTCCCGGTATTGGCCCCCCCCACGATGGCCATCTCGGCCTTCAAAGCGCCGGGGGTGCCGGCGGAATTGATCTGAAGAGTCGTGCCGTCCACCTGCAGCATGGACAGGGACGGGGCTGTGGCGGCGGTATTGTTGTAGGTGACGGTGCCGCTTTGCGGCAGATAGACGTTGTAATTGTCGTCCGGCACTGTTCCCGAACTCCAGTTGGTGGCAGTGCCCCAATCCCCGGTGCCGGGGGTGTAGTAGGCGCTGGGATTCAGGACGAGGAGGAATTGGGTGGTAGCGTTCGTGGCCGTCCCCGCGATAATATAATTCCCCCAGATCGGGTTGTTTAAAGTGTTACCGTATTGGCTCAACTTGCTGGGGTCCACAGTTTTCACACTTAACCATGGCAGTGTCCTGGCACTGGCATCCCAGGAACTCTGGTCTGCAGTAATTGCCACCTGGCCTCCCAGCGTGTTGGCATAGGTGAGTTTCGGGACGCCAGCGCCATAGGAGTCCGGGCTGGCGATCCAGGTGGCTTGGGTGGTACCGCTAAGGGTCCAGGGCTGCCACTGGTAGGAGATGGTGGCCGCCTTTACGTAGCCTTTGCCATCGTTCGAGTTCGCATAGAAAGAGGCGTCGTAGAGCTTCCCCTGGAGGTCGGTTTTGAGCAGCCTGGCCACACAAAAACTGTTGGAGGCTTGCAGACGAAGAAGATATTGCCCTTGGGCATTATTGCCCGCCCCGAACATATATGGCTTATTGCCCTGGCCGCCCGGCTCCGTAATCACGCCGCCCACTGTCGCATAGTCCCAGAGGGAAACGTCACTGACGCTATCGCCTTTAAAGCCCAGCCACAGGTCCGTCTGCCGATAATCAAGCTTACCGTTGTTGTCCCACACCAGATAATTGTTGTAGGCTGTCACCACCCCGGCCTTCCCGGGGAGATAGACATTGCCCGGCAAATAGTATTCATAACCCGGGTAATCGTCATACGTTGAAGGCACCTGGGATGTGGTTTGATTCAACAGAGTAAAGCGCTGGCTGCCGTCCCAGGTCTGGGCCACGATGGGGGCATATTGCCACGTGCCCGAGGCGTTCTTCACGGCCGGTAACTCGATGGTCCCATCGGCGCGGACAAACAGGTCGGAGGACTGGTTGTAAATATCCGCCGCCCCCCAGGCGGTGTAGTAGCGCAGCAGATTCCGCTGGAACCCGGGCTGGGGCTGCACGTGAAAGTAGACGCCGTTCATGGTGTAGGTCTTGGTAGCTTGATTATAGGTAACCAGCCAGTTGAGATACTTTGACGGTGTCCCCGGGGGGAATGGGTAGTTGGCATCGGTCTGGACGCCTTGCATTATTTGCGTGGCGATATTGGTTACTGAACCGTCAAACCCCTTAATAGTGTGCTTCCAATAATTGACGGGGTTTTGAGCGATGACGGTCGTTGCCCCCGTGCTACCGCCGCCAGTTGAGTTTAAGTGATTGATCTGATAAGATTTATTAACATCGCGTGGATCCGCGGCCCAGCCGTAGGGGGTGAGGTGGGGCTGGCCGCCGGGGTCCGGCAAAAAACCGGGCTTCCCGATATAAGAATCACCCACGAAATAAATGTTGGCCGTAAGGCCGTTGTGGCTGCCCGTGCTGTTGGGCAAATTGGGAATAAAATAGAGTGAGTTCGGATCAGTCGGCGGCGTGGTCAGATAAACCATTTCATGGGTATAAGGAGAAGTCGTCGGCGTGGCCGCCACAGCCGTGGGATTGCCGCCGTTGATGGTGCTGGGAATAGTGAAATCGATGTTTGTCAGGGAAGCCGGATCGTAATATTGGGAGGAATTTTTGTAGGCATTATCAATGGTCATATTCTGGGGCACGGCGCTGTACACCGTATAAGGCTGCTTGTTGAAGGTGATACTGGTGCTGCTGGTTAGCGTTTGCAGATTATAGGTGACACCCGATACGGCCTGGGTCCCGGCGCTAATAACGGGATTTGAACTGTTGGTGCCATCAGGGTTATAGGGTGCTTTGGAGAGAGGGTCCTGAAAAGGAAAGGTCTGCGTCTCCTGCATGGGTACAGGGTAATCCCCAACATTTTTGTAAGTTTGGGCCAACCCCGAGGTTATTGGGGCCCAGCTCACCACCAAGATTATTCCTATCAAGAAAAATCTATTACCTCGCCGCATATCTTTTTCCCTTTTGGTTGGGCGCTAGAACTCATGACCTGCCTCCAGTACTTGTAGCAAGTATTAAGTTTAGGATAGGGGTCAAGCCAAGCCAAAGATGGTTTGCCAAAGGGAACCCGAAAATCTGGCATAAGAAAGTTCCTAGGGGCAAGTGAGGGACACAGGCATCTGCCGCACTATTGCTCCCCTGGGGCTTTTCAGGGAGTCACTTATGTCGCAGCAGCCTTGCCCCGCTGGCACACCATTACCGGGCGGTGCTGGCCAGGGGTCCTTAAGTTCCACAGCAGCGAAGAATCTCGTATTTACACATAGTTATGAGATTCTTGTCGCTTCGCGCCCTCAGAATAACAGGTATAGAGATATTTGCAAGAGGCTCGATTGCCAAAAGTTTTTTCCGTTATGGCGCATGTTCCATAAAACCAAAATCCCCCCTATCCCCAGTGCTGTCTGGTAGCCAACCCTGGGATTTAGGGGGATTTGCAAGCCACCAAACGGCATGAATTTGTGGCAATCGCCATAAAACTTTCCCTACAATTTGACCACAAAACTATCCCGCCGGTGAAAATCGGCCTGGGG
>CAYNMI010000092.1:0-8947 GCA_964398095.1 uncultured Desulfobacca sp. | reverse complement strand
CGGTGGAAATCTCGTTAAAGACCAATTCCTCCGCCACCCGACCCCCCATCATCACGGCCATGCGGTCCTCCAGTTCGGTCTTGGTCATCAGGTAGCGGTCTTCGGTGGGGAGCTGCATGGTGTAGCCCAGGGCGCCGATGCCCCGGGGGATGATGGACACCCGGTGGACCTTGTCGGTGGTGGGCAGGGCTTCGGCCACCAGGGCGTGGCCGGTCTCATGATAGGCCACGATCTCTTTTTCCTTGGGGTTCATGACCCGGTTGCGTTTCTCCAGGCCGGCCACCACCCGGTCGATGGCCTCCTCGAAGTCGTCCATCTCCACGGCTTCCTTGTTTTTCCGGGCCGCCAGCAGGGCCGCTTCGTTGACGATATTGGCCAGATCGGAGCCCACCATGCCGGGGGTGCGGGCCGCCAGGGTGTGGAGGTCGAGTTCCGGGGAGATCTTGATGTTGCGGATATGGATCTGCAAAATATCTTCCCGGCCCTTGAGGGAGGGACGATCCACCAGGATGTGGCGGTCGAAGCGGCCGGGGCGGATGAGGGCCGGGTCCAGGATCTCCGGGCGGTTGGTGGCGGCCATGATGATCACGCCCTTGCGGGTGTCGAAGCCGTCCATCTCGGACAACATCTGATTCAGGGTATTTTCCCGTTCTTCCGGGCCTCCCATGGGAGAAAGGCCCCGGGCCTTGCCGATGGCGTCCAGTTCGTCGATAAAGATGATGCAGGGCGCCTTCTCCTGGGCCGTGGCAAAGAGGTCCCGGACCCGGGCGGCGCCCACCCCCACGAACATCTCCACAAAATCGGAGCCGGACAGGCTCATAAAGGGCACGCCGGCCTCGCCGGCCACGGCCCGGGCCAGCAGGGTCTTGCCGGTGCCCGGCGGCCCCACCAGCAGGACGCCCTTGGGGAGGTTGCCTCCCAGGACCTGAAATTTGGCCGGGTTTTTCAGGAACTCGATGATTTCCTTCAATTCATCTTCGGCTTCTTCCACGCCGGCCACGTCCTGAAAGGTGACCTTGGTTTCGTCCTGGACGTAGACCTTGGCCTTGCTTTTGCCCACGGTCATGAGGCCGCCGGCGCCGGTGCCGATCTTCCGGAAGAAGTAGACCCAGATGGCGATGAGGAGCAGGAAGGGGAACACCCAGGACAACAGCGAGGTGAGCCAGGTATTTTCCTGAACGGCCCGATACTTGATCTTTTGCTTTTCCAGCAATTTCACCAGATCCGGGTCGTTCATACGAACGGCGGAGAAGGTCGGGGTTTTCTTCTCAAACTGTTTTTCCAGGGTTTTGGGCAGGTCGGGTTTATGCCTCTCCTTGGCCAGGTCGGCGATCCCCTTGGGCAGCAAATGGCCCGTGATGCTATCTTTGCCGATGGCCAGGTCATTGACGGCCTGGATCTGCAGGAGATGGCGAAATTCACTGTAACTGATCTCCACGTCCTGTTTCATGGTGCTGTAGTACTGGAAAAGCGACAGCACCAGGATCAAGGCCAGCACATACCAGATCATGGTATTACGGGCCGCGGGGGAAGGTGATTTCTCGGTCATGATTACCTCATAAATCTACGCTACGGGCTAGCTCTCTTGGCATAATATAATGATTGAGGGGGGATACGCAACCAGGCGCCGCCGGGGGACTTGCGGCAGGGCCGCGGGCTCCCTATGTTATGTTGAAGGTCCTGATCTTTGGGAGGGGCGCCCCTTTCTTAAAATGATAAGTGGCTAAAAATTCTAAATTAAATAATCTTACCGACTCAGGAGCGACTCATGGAAAACGAATTACAGCAGTTGGATATCGATAACCTCCCCCTGCCCAGGCTGGTGGAAGAACTTCGCCGGATCGCCAAAAACTGCCAATGCGAGGGGACCCGGGAAACCATTTTCACCTCCCGGGGCCGGGATAACGTGGTGAATTGTCTGGCGTGCGAACCGATCTACCAGGCGCTGGAACCGCTGGAATTGGGGTTAAAATTTCTTAAAGAGGCGAGGTAATCTTTCCCCAGGTTCCCGTCAAGGCCAGGGGCGCCATGCATGGCGCCCGAACCGCTCCACGTCAGGGCCGGTTGCCGCCGGGAAGGAGTATCCCCTCACGGAAATAACGTGGGGTGAGCCCCTTTTTTGGGAAACTTGGCGAAATACTCCGCGGCCCGGTTGGTGGCCATGCGGCCCCGGGGGGTGCGCTGCAGAAAGCCGCATTGCATCAGGTAGGGTTCATAGACGTCTTCCAGGGTGTCTTCCTCTTCGCACAGGGCCGCGGCCAGGGTGCCCAGGCCCACGGGCCCGCCGTCGTATTTCTCCAGGATGGTGAGGAGGATTTGGCGGTCCATGCGGTCGAGTCCCAGTTGGTCGATCTGCAGGAGGTTGAGGGCGGCGTCGGCGCAATCCCGGTCGATGCGGCCGTCGCCCCGGACCTGGGCGTAATCCCGCACCCTTTTGAGGAGCCGGTTGGCGATGCGGGGGGTGCCCCGGGAACGCCGGGCGATCTCCCAGGCGCCGTCGGGCTCGATCTCGATGCCCAACACCTGAGCGGCCCGGTGGGTGATTTGGACCAGGTCCTCCACCCGGTAAAAATCCACCCGCAGCATCAGGCCGAAGCGGTCTCGCAAGGCCGGGGTGAGGAGGCCGGCCCGGGTGGTGGCCCCCACCAGGGTAAAGTCCGGCAGCTCCAGCTTCAGGGAGCGGGCTCCGGGCCCCTGGCCGATGATGAGGTCCAGGCGGAAGTCCTCCATGGCCGGGTAGAGGATTTCCTCCACCACCGTGGGCAGGCGGTGGACTTCGTCGATGAACAGGACGTCTTTGGGAGCCAGGTTGGTGAGCAGGGCCGCCAGGTCCCCGGCCCGCTCCACCACCGGCCCCGAGGTGGTCTTGATGCCGCCGCCCATCTCATGGGCGATGATGTAAGCCAGGGTGGTCTTGCCCAGCCCCGGGGGGCCGTGCACCAGGATGTGGTCCACCGCCTCGCCCCGGGCCCGGGCCGCCTCCAGGGCGATCTCCAGATTGCGCCGCAGCTCCTCCTGGCCGACGAATTCGGCCAGAGACCGGGGCCTTAAGCCCGCCTCCAACCCCAGGTCCTCCACCTGGAGCCGGGGATTGACGATGCGTTCTTCCTGGCTCATTGGAGCCTAATGTACCTTAGCCTCAACAACTTTGCAAGGGAGACGGTTGGTCTCTCATTTTAGAAAACCTTGGCCCGGAGGCCCAGGTTTGATAGACTTAACCCAGGGCATTGCAGTAAACAATCACGGTAATTAATAGAGAAAGGTGTGCCGTATGACGGAAATAACTGAAAATAAAACACCCAAAAAAGTTAGTGATCGCCGGGTGCATATGGCCAATGAAAGAACGTTTCTTGCCTGGATCAGGACAAGTATTGGCATAATGGCATTTGGTTTTGTCGTCGAAAAGTTTGCCTTATTCTTAAAGAAGCTATCTTATTTCTTTGGGAAACCGATTATTCCTGAATCTGCTACTTCTCCCATGGGATACTCATCAATTTTTGGCATAGGTCTGGTGGCGATGGGGGCTATCATGGGAGTGCTGGCATTTATTAGATATAAAAAGGTCGAAAGAGAAATCAATGAAGATACCTATCAACCTTCGACAATACTTGACATAATGGTGGCATTGGGCATCCTGGCCATTGGAATCTTCCTGGTATTTTATATGATTCATAGCATTTAATCGCTTTACTAAATTCAATGATGCAAGCGGTCATCGCAGCACAGGGAATCGGCAAGGGTTTCCGCACCGGCGGCTGGGGCCCGGTGAAGCAGGTGCTCCGCCAGGTGGACCTGACGGTGGCGCCCGGGGCCATCTTCGGGGTGCTGGGGCCCAACGGCGCCGGCAAGACCACCCTCATTTCAATTTTGGCCACCCTGCTGCGGCCGGACGCCGGCCAGGCCCAGGTCTTGGGCCTGGATGTGGTGAAAGACGCGCCCCGTCTTAAGGAGCGCATTAACCTGGCGGCCAGCGGGGCCCATTTCCTCTGGTGCCTGACGGTGGAGGACAACCTCCGGTTCTATGGCCGCCTTTACGGGCTGGGAGGCCGGGCCTTGCGGGATAAGGTGGCGCGGCTCCTGGACTTATTCGGACTGGCGGAATACCGGGCCACCACGTTCGAGCGGCTTTCCACCGGCCTCAAGCAGCGTCTCAGCCTGGCCAAGGCCCTGATCAACGACCCCGAACTGCTCTTCCTGGACGAACCCACCTCGGGCCTGGACCAGGACATGGCCCAGCATATCCGGGCGGAGATTCTGCGCCTCAACCGGGAGACCGGGGTCACCATGCTCCTGACCACCCACAACCTGCGGGAGGCGGAGATGCTGTGCAGCGAAGTGGCCTTTTTAAAAGAGGGGCGGCTGATCAGCAAAGGCCGCATCCCGGAGCTGCAGCAGCGCCTGGGGTTGGGGGACCACCTGAGCCTGATCTTTCAGGACTCCCCGGCGCCGCTGGACTACGGCGCTCTCCCCGGGGTGCTGCGCCATGCCGTTGAGGACTCCCGGGTGGACCTGGTGCTGGACCGGGGGGACGAGCGCCTGCCGGCCATCCTGGAGGCGGTGTACCTGACGGACAAGAAGCTGGCCAAGGTCAAGGTCAAGCCCGTGGACCTGGAAGAAATCTACCGTGAGATTACGCACTAACCTGTATAAGATATGGGCCTTCAGCGCCCGGAGCACCCTGGTGAACCGGCGCAACGTCTTCGCGGTGTTCGAGATGCTGTTCTGGCCCCTCATCGGCGTCTTTTCCGTGGGTCTCTTAACCCGGTTCCTGAACCTCCAGGCGGACACGGTCTCCTTCATCCTCATCGGCGCGGTGACCATGAACACCGTCCAGATCGCCCAACTGGACCTGTCATACGCCCTGCTGTATTCCGTCTGGTCCAAGAGCCTGAAACATGAATTCATCGCCCCGGTCAGCCTGTCCCACATCCTCATGGGTTCGGGCCTGGTGGGGCTGGTCCGGGGCTTTTTGGTTTTTATCCTCATGGGCTGCCTGAGCGTCTATTTCTTCGATATGGACCTGCGGCGGCCGGGCCTTACGGGCTTGACCTTCTTTATCCTGGGCATGTTTTTCAACGCCGCCATCATCGGGGCCCTGGTCCTGGCCCTGGTGCTGCGGTTCGGCCAGCGGGCCGAAGTGGCGGCCTGGGCCTTTTCCTACCTCATGCTGCTGTTGTGCGGGCTCTATTACCCTGTCAGCGTGCTGCCCCGGGGGGTGCAGTTCCTGGCGCAGCTCATCCCTCTGACCTATTTCCTTGATTATTTCCGGCACTTCTACGGTTTTCCCGCGGCCTCTCCGCACCCCCTGCTTTACGGCTTCGGCCAAAGCGTGATATATCTTATCCTGAGCTACGGCCTGGTCTCTCTGACCCTCAAGTCCGCGTATAAGCGGGGCACCTTGCTGCGGCTGTCGGACTGATGCCGGGTTGGGCTCAAAGTGGCTGCGTTCTTTCTTTATGTGGGGGAAGGGTCGGCCCCCGATGAGGGCGGACACGCAGGTCCGCCCCTACAGTCCGGCCAGGATGCTTTGTCCTTTGACTGAAAACGGAAAACGGAAAACGGAAAACGGTATTTCACATGATCGGCGTGTTTGATTCCGGATTCGGCGGGCTGGTGGTCCTGCGGGAGTTTTTGCGGGTCCTGCCGGAATACGACTACCTCTACCTGGGGGACAACGCCCGCATCCCCTACGGCACCCGGAGCGACCGGGTGGTGATCCGCTTCACCGAGCAGGCGGTGGATTATCTCTTCCGCCAGGGCTGCCGCCTCATCGTCCTGGCCTGCCACACCGCCTCGGCCCGGGCCCTGCGGCGCATCCAGCAGGTCTGGCTGCCGGCGCGCTACCCCGACCTCCGGGTTTTGGGGGTGCTGATTCCCACAGTCGAGGAGGCCGTGGCCCGGAGCCGGAAGAAGTCCATCGGGGTCATCGCCACCGAAGGCACAGTGACCTCCCTGTCCTTCGAGTTGGAGCTGAAGAAACTCGACCCGGAGGTGGAGGTCATCCAGCAGGCCTGTCCGCTCCTGGTGCCCATCATCGAGAGCGGGGAGCAGGACTGGGAAGGCACCGGCCTGATCCTCAAGCGCTACCTGGCCCCCATAAAGGGCCGGGTGGACACCCTGATTTTGGGCTGCACCCACTATTCCATCCTCAAAGACCAAATCCGGGCCATCCTGGGCAACGGCCACGAACTGATCTGCTCCGGCCAGGTGACCGCGGCCAAGCTGGTGGATTATCTTAAGCGCCATCCCCAGATGGAGACCCAATTGAGCCGGGGCGGCAGCCGCCGTTACCTCACCACCGACCTGACGCCGCGCTTCGCCCAGTTGGCCAGCCTGTTCATGGGCCACCCCTTGAGTTCCGAAGTCGTAGAGTTGTAAAAGCAGGGGTCAGGGGCCAGGGGTCAGGGATAATCAGGATGACCCAGATAATCGGAACATACCTGGTATTTTCTCCTGTCCGGTGATAACTCCCGAACCTGGCAAGTGATCAGCTATCATCTTTAGCCCGGGAATGGGTAAGTCCATATTGATTGTTCAGTCGCCGGCCTTGCCCATAACCAGGTGATAATCGCCGACATGGAGGTGGTGATCACTGGGAGTTTTAATTTTACTCGGTCTGCTGAAGAGAGCAATGCTGAGAATTTATTGATTATCCGGGATAAGGAGCTGGCCGGGGAATATTTGGAGAATTCGGAGAGGCCCAGGGGGCATTCTGAGGGATATATGATGAGGTAAGGAAGTCAGGGGGTTGCGGGAAGAACTGGTTTTTTGATGGATCTAGTGCTAACATGCCGCTTATTAAACAAGTTGAGGTTACTTAATTTTAAACATTAGGAAAAGATCATGGATTCAGTAGAACACAACGGTTTCGTCCAGGAATGGAAAACATTTCTCGCAAACATCGAAGAAGTTGGGAAAAGGAAGCTACGTGGGCGATAGGGCAACGCCTAGGAGCGTTCCGGAGCATAACCGCCAACAGTAAGGCCAGGCACCTGCTGCACGTTTAAGGAGGAGCAACACATGAAAACTCTAAGTATTGCATTGATGGCGGCCTTCATGCTGGTGTTGGCGGCCACGTCCACCGGACAGGCCCAGAGCGCCGAAGACGGCTATAATGATCCAAACCCGGGGGGGGAATATGTCTATAGAGGCTGCAACTTGGCACAAGTGATATTTATTCGGGGAGATAAGTTAAGTGAGATAAATGAGTTAACCCTGATAATTGAAGTTCAAGGTGGTAAAAATAGTCACACTACACGATTAACATTCCCTATATTGGCGAAGCGCCAAGAAGGGAATAAATTAATTCTTGATTACCAATGGCCCCACGGTGGCGACACCTACGAAGCGACCATCATAGGGGATACTCTTATAAACCGGAAAACTAAAGGCTATCTGGCAGGTATTAGGGAAGAAATGTTTACACGCGAATGAAACAAATATGTGGTTTCATTCTGATCATTATTGATTTCGTAAAGATTATAAAAACTATTAAATTCCTTACTTTTAATTAGTTCTCCATCTGTATCAGTAATTGGTTTGCCACTAATCCAATCTTCCCAA
Organism: uncultured Desulfobacca sp.; assembly: GCA_964398095.1. Classification (GTDB taxonomy): domain Bacteria; phylum Desulfobacterota; class Desulfobaccia; order Desulfobaccales; family 0-14-0-80-60-11; genus 0-14-0-80-60-11. Next base: position 1,384 of record CAYNMI010000092.1, on the reverse strand, counting down.
TGCTGATATTTATTGTCCTTCAAAGGGCCGCATGTTTTGCAGTAATTTCTAAAAGCATAATTTATGACATCAAGGAGCTTCAGAGAATCAAGATAATTATAATATTTATACCGAAATTGGCTCTCCGTCCCCACCTTGCGATGGGTTTGGCTTTTGCGTCAGGTTAAATGAATTACATTTCTGTCAAAGAAAGTATAAGTATGTATGGAAGGCTTGTAAACTAAGAAATGCTCAAGGGAACTAAAAGATTATTCAGAGTGGCCTTGTAGCCTGCACAACTCTTTCTAAGGTAAAAAACCCACTTTTATCGAAAAAGTAAATAGATATAGTTTGAGATTATGCGATCCCATTGGCTCTGACCGGATATCATCTGCCAATTTTTGACCGGCCCCCCGAAAACTGATCCACATGTTAAGTTAGAGTGGTGGATCGAAGGGAGGCAGGGAGATGAGCAGGAAGTGCTTTAGACCGGAGCAGGTCATCGGAAATCTTTGGGAGGGAGAGGTGACATTCTGTTCCGGCAGGACAACTGATCTGCGGATAACTACTGTATTTCTGTACCTCGCAGAGCCAAAAATCTTCTGCCGATATGGATTACAGATTGAAACTTATCTGGCGAAGTTAAGAGGACTTGGAAGGGTCTGATAAATTCTCTAAGGAAAAATAAGCGAAGGGGAAATCTACCAAATACCTTCTGATCTCTAACCCCTAATCCCTAATCATCCCTAACCCCTAACCCCTGGCCCCTGGTCGCTGGCTCCTGACCCCTGATCCCTGGCCCCTGCTAACGCCAGGACCACGGAGGTTTCCACCTGGCGGGGCGAGACGGTCCAGTAGGTGCGCAGCAGGCAGTCTTTTTCCTCGGGCGTGACCAGCTTGAAGCCGTGCTTTTCGTAGAAGCGGACGGCCCACCAGGCCGCGGCCCAGGTGCCCACCAGGACCGGCCCCGGAATATCCTCCAGGAGATGGGTCAAGAGGCGCGCCCCCACGCCCCGGCGTTGGGCCTGGGGGTCCACGTAGGCGTGGCGGATGAGGTGCACCTCATCGCGGTCCTGGCGGCCCATCACCCCCAAGAGGCGTCCGTCGGCTTCGCACCCCTGGAACTCCACCCCCGCGGCGATCTCGGCCCGCAACTCCGCCTCGGGCATGTAAGGCTCCTGCCAGCAATCGGGCGGGATCACCCCTTTATAGGCCAGGGCGGCCTGGTTGATGATGGCCAGGGCGGCGTCAATTTCGTCCAGCCGGAGCGGTCGGATCATGGCCTTTCACCAAATTCAAATTCAGATGAAACAAACTTTATAATTAACATAATTATACTCGTTGCCAAAAGAGCCTCTTGCAAAATTTACTTTTCGCTAAGAATTGTCATTCTGAGGGAGCGAAG
>CAYNMI010000091.1:0-8985 GCA_964398095.1 uncultured Desulfobacca sp. | reverse complement strand
GGATACAGAACTGGTGGGGGTGAATATCCCCGGCGTCATAGTCCAGATGTCCTTCTTGGTAAAACCGGTCGATTTCTGCATGGGACAGGTACAATTCCCCGACGCCGCTGTATAAGCGATGATAATCCACCTTGTCGCTGTAAAAATCTTCTGCGGCCAACCCCAGGACATCCGCCTTGATGCGCAGGTTTAAATCTTTGGTCACCACAATAACGGGGTTTTGACCGTTGTCGACGAGGGAGTAGGCTAAGGCCAGAATTCGATTGTCGGTGGTGCTCAAATCAATCCCATGCAAATAATTGTCCGATTTATTGCCGTTGATCTCAATGCGCACCGACCCGCCATTGGCAAGTCCCACGCCCTCCGACAACCGCCCCCGAATCCGTAATTCGTCCAATTTTCTGGATACTTCTCTGGCGTTCCGGCCAACTTCATCACTTCTTCTCTTAATCCGGTCTAATTCTTCAACTACCGACAGCGGCAGCACGATGGCGTTATCTTCAAAAGAAAATAATGAATCGGGGTCATGCAGCAAGACATTAGTATCTAAGATATATGTCTTTCTCATTTATTTTATCCTTTAAGTGCTACTTACGGACAACTCCAAAACCAGCCGATATTTTGCTCTATCTCTAATAACATCGCCTGGTTGCTTGAGACGGCGTCATTTTTTTCATTATGCCATAAACACCCGCTTTTGGGAAGTGATTTTCCTCGGAGATTATCTCTGGCCCGAGACCGTGGGCAACAGCATTGAGTAAAATTAACTTAATATTAACCAAATTGACATTATCCGGTAATATTATCCTTTTACAAAAGTAAGCAAGGGAAATTTCACTTCAGAGAGCCGCGGCTGGCCCGGGACTTAACCCCGCCGGCGCCATGAGGCCCGGCCATGGCCGGCAGCAACCTGAGGAGGCCCGGAATGTGGTATGTAATCTGTTTGATGGTGGGTGCAGCTCTGGGAAGTCTCGCCACCTTCCTGTGGCGCGAGACCCGGTGCCGGGATTGCGGCGTGCGGGAACACTGCGAAGAATTCCCCTGATCGCCAGCGGCGGTCGCCTCTCGGCCTGGCGCGGCAAGCCGTGGCCGCGCCGCCCCGCGCCGCGGCCCCCCAAGAGGCTCCGGTCCCACCGGCCGGTCCCCCCACCCGCATTCTTTCCCCCAGAACCGCCGCCCTGAGCGCCTGAGCCGTTATTCCCGTAAACCCTGGCGGGACTTGCCGGACGCACCCCGAGCCGCGCCCGCCCCGGGGCGGGACGCTGGCAGGCGGACCCGTCCGGGCCGGGGCTGAATCATCCTGAGGCCCTGGCGTGCCCTTTTGCCTGCTGCCGGCGAAAACTTAACGCGAGGCCTTGGTCTTGGTGGTTTTATGGGCCGTGGCGGCGGCTGCCGCCACCGTCGCGCCGGCCTTGGCCGCCCGCTCGGCCTGGACTTCGGCCACCAGGTCGCCCACCTGGTCGCCCGCTTCCGCGGCAAACTCCTTGATGGTATCCGCCAGCACCAGATACCCCTTGATCAGGGTCTTGGCCAGGGGACGGGACACCGCGGCCACCGCCGGCAGCACAATGGGCGCGGCCATGGCCACCCCCAACACCACCAGGATGCTGGGCACGGCGCCTTTCAAACCATCATCAATCAGAGCCATGAGATGCCTCCTTTAACGCATTGACCATATCAATTTAACGGTAACCTAATAAAAAAACAACGAAAAATCAACCTCCGCCTCAAGGTTGGCAAACCGATATATATCTAAAATCGACCTGTGGGTTAATAAATCAGATGCGCCAAGCGTTCCGGCAGGGCCTGGCCAACCGCGGTGGCCGCGGGAAAAATTCCCCGCCGGTACAGGTTTCCTTGAAAAAAAACCATTTTTGACCGATAACCTTCTCAGAATCGATTTTCTTCCCCCCATCCCACCCATTGCAGAGGACTGGTCTCATGTATGGTCAGGAATACCGACGCAAGCTCACCACCCCGAAAAACGCGGTGGCGCCTATCCAGGACGCGGCCACCCTCATCCACGGCATGGCCAGCGGTGAACCCCCGGCCCTGCTGGGAGCCATTGCCGACCGGGTGCGACGCCGGGAACTGCGGGATCTCAAGGTCTACTCCCTTTTGCCCATGCAGAACGCCGCCACCACCATTTTATCCCCGGATTTGGCGGGCCTGATTCTGCCCCACTGCTGGTTCGTCAGCGGCGCGGACCGGGACCAGGTGAGGACCGGCAAGCATGTCTTCGTGCCCAACCAGTTCCACCAGATTCCCCGTTTGATCCGGGATTTCATGGAGGTGGACGTCACCATCAGCACCGTGTCCCCCATGGACCAAGCCGGGTTTTTCAGCTTCGGGACCGTCAACGATTACATCACCACCGCGGCCCGGCACTGCCAGCGGCTCATCGTGGAAGTCAATCGCCACATGCCCCGGGTCTTCGGAGAATCCCTCCTGCACGTTTCCGAAGTGGACGCCATTGTGGAACATGACGCCCCCCTGGTGGAACTCATTCCCAATCCGCCCAAGCCCGAAGCCGAGACCATCGGGCGCCTCATCGCGGCCATGGTGCCGGACGGCGCCACCCTGCAACTGGGGCTGGGAGGCATTCCCAACGCGGTGTGCCATTACCTGGAGGGGCATAAGGATCTGGGCATTCACTCGGAGTTGATGTGCCCGGGGATGGTCCACCTGATCAAAAAAGGCGTCATCACCGGGCGCCGGAAAAATCTTCATCCCCGCAAGCACGTCTTTACCAACGCCCTGGGTGACCGGGAGATGTACGAGTTCATGCATGACAACCCCAGCATGGAGAGCTACCGGGTCTCTTATACCAACAAGCCCTCGGTCATCGCGGCCAACGACAACATGATCTCCATCAACTCCACCCTGGAGGTGGATTTATTGGGGCAGTGCAACTCCGAGTTTATGGGGGGCTTCGAGTTCAGCGGCACCGGAGGCCAGTTGGATTACGTCCGGGGGGCCTTTAATTCCAAGGGGGGAAAATCCATCATCGCCTTTTATTCCACCGCCCACAACGGCGAGGTCTCCCGGGTGGTGCCCCGCTTTGACCCGGGCACGGTGGTGACCACCCCCCGGATGGACACCCATTACCTGGTCACCGAGTTTGGCGTGGTCAATGTGATGGGCAAGTCCAGCCGGGAACGGGCCCTGGAGATCGTCAAGCTGGCCCATCCCAAGTTTCGGGACCACCTGATGGCAGAGGCCAGAAAGATGTATCTGATGTAAGCCGGGGTCCGCCCGGCTGGTTCATCAGCCGCGTTTTTCCGGACTAACCTTATTTATCGGGCCACAGGAACAGCCCGGTGGGTTCATCCAGCCCGCGCACCAGCGCCGCGGCCGCCTGGTATTCCTGGATGAGATATTCACAGGCAAAGACGATGGTGCCCTCGGCCAAATGCCCCCCAAAGGCCCGCCCCTGGGCATCGGACAGGGTGACGTGGGCATGGACCATGGGATGGCCATCCTTCACCGAAATATTGCCCATCAGGGAAGCGATCTCCAGGGGCTGCGCCAGGTCGAGGAAGGCATACTGGCGCGCCGCCTGATTATAATAGCCTACCCGGGCCTGGCTGACCGCCCCGATGGCCTTAACCTCTCCCAGGGTGATGCCCTGCTCCCGGGCGACCTGCTCCAGGGCCGCCAAGAGATCCGCACCTTTGGCCAGCCGCCCCATGATCCGGCGGCCGGGGGTTACTGCGAGGTTCATACCGCTTCCTCCTCTTGAAAAACGTGATTGAGGGGAGGGGGTAAGGGCGGGTGTCCTTAGCCCCTACTGCCAATATATCATTTTTAAGGCGTGGTTCGCGGTCTTTGGGGGCGATAGTCTCGGGGGTCAAGACAAAGATCATAAGTCGGCTTATCGATTTTTATCCAATCAGTTAGATTTATGCCGCGATTTTCTGGATTTAAAGCAGAAGGAAAAGCAGAGGCAATCTTAATCCAGCGGTTTTGCTCTAAAGCGATAACTCTAATTTCTTTGGCAACTTCTGAGAGGTCTTGGTCCTGGCTAAAGAGAAGAGCAACGTCATATACTCTTCGGTGAGCCAAGCGGATGACATCAAGGGCTATTCTAACATCAACGCCCTTTTCCCTTCTTGTTCGTACAGTACAGGTTTGTCCAGTTGGAAGGGTAATCTGCTCGTCCTGATATCGCAAATCCCTCGAAAAGACAAAAACACCGTCTCGCTTCATTTGGGCAAATTTAGCTCTCCAAAAATGGTTCCAGAAGGGGTCTTCTCTAGGGTTGGGGAATCCTGTATAAAAGCGGGTTTCTCCTAATTGCCATCCCTGATTGCCGCAAATCTGCTGAGCTAGTTTTTGAGGGTCATAATTGGGGTAAATATAGCCATAGACCCTTTTTGCAGAACGATAAAGGTTTTGGCCATCAAAAAAGGAAACGGCTTTAGGAATAGTTGGTGGATGAGGATTGGGCTGCTGCTGGCTCATCTGCGTCCCCACATAAAGGGAGCACAAAAAAAATAACCCCACCCGAGGCTGTCATCCCCGAAGGAAATCAAGCGTGGAGTGGGGAGGAATTGCTTAATCGTAATTATATTGTACCCATCTAATTTTGGTTGTCAATTGCATTAAGCTGATTTTCTTTAATTTTTAAGGTCATCCTCATTAATCAGTCAAGGCGGCAATTTCCTCCAAAGTCCACACATGATCGGCAACCCTCGCCCCCATCGCCGCACGTCATCCCGCCTTCCTACCCCTCGGGAGCATCTTTCCGGGCCGCGGCCACGGCCTCGGCGATGTGTTGCACCTTGATCTTGCTGCCGCGTTTATCCAGGCCGCCCTTCAGTTGCAGCACGCAGCCGGGGCAGTCGGTCACCAGGAGGTCGGCCCCGGTCTCCTCCACCGCGTCCAGCTTGTTCTTGAGCAGCGCCGCCGACAGCATGGGGAAGTCCGTGGAATAACTTCCCGCCATGCCGCAGCACACCTCTTCGTTCCGGGCCGCCAGATACTCCAGGCCCGCGGTGGCCAGCAACTCCCGGGGCGCGGCCGTCACTCCCAGGCCCCGGCACAGGTGACAGGGGGCGTGGTAGGCCGCTTTCTGGCCCCGGGCTAAAAACTGCTCCGGTTTGACCTTGAGCACGTCGGTCATGAAGGAGCTGAAGTCGATGACCTTCTGGGAAAACTGCCGGGCCTTGACGCCCAGCCCCGGGTCCTCCCCCAGGAGCTGGGGATAGGCCTCCTTCAGATGGGAGCCGCAGGAGGCGCACAGGGTCAGGATGTAGTCGTAATCCGCCGGGTCCAGGGCCGCCAGGTTCTGCCGGGCCACCTCCCGGGCGATTTCCGGCTCCCCCATCATCTTGGCGGGCAGGCCGCAGCAGGTCTGGCCCTGGGGGTAGTCCACCTGGACTTGATGGTCCTGAACCAGTTTCAGGAGGGCCTCGCCCTGCTCCGGGTAGACGAAGTCCACCAGGCAGCCCCCGAAGAGACCCACCCGGTAACGGGGCTGTTCCGGCTGCTTATATGCCTTCTGCCAGCGGTCCCGGAAGGGGGTGGCGGCGATGGTGGGCAGGCTCCGGAAGCCGTGTTCCTGGCTGAAGAAAAAGGGCAGGTGCCGGATCATGTCCTCCTTCCTGGCCAGGGGCTTTTGGGCCAGGGAGGCCCGGCGCAGCAGGAAGTGGAAGACCCGGCGGTTCTTCAGGACCCGCCCCAGGAGCCGGTTCTTCAGGGGTTTGGGCCCATCCTGGCGCACCACCTCGCCATAGACCTCCTTGATGAGGCGGGGCAGATCGATGCCCGCGGGGCACACCGCCTTACAGGCCTGGCAGTTGAGGCAGTTCTGCACGATGGCCCGGGCGTTGGCCCGGCCATGGTAGAAATAGGTGAGGATCAGGCCGATGGCCCCGATGTAGACGTGGCCGTAGTTATGGCCCCCCACCAGACCGTAAATGGGGCAGACATTGGCGCAGGCGCCACAGCGCACGCAGCGCAGGGCCTGGGAAAATAGCGGGTCTTGGGACAGGGCCAGGCGGCCGTTGTCCAGAAAGACGATGTGCATCTCCTTTTGGCCGCCGGGTCCGGGCCGGCACTCGTTGGCCCCGGTGATCCAGGTGACGTACGAGGTGATGACCTGGCCGGTGGCGCTGGGCGGCAGGACTTTTAAAATCCTTAGGGCCGCATGGAGATCGGGCAGCAGCTTGTCCAGGCCCACCAGGGCCACGTGCACCCGGGGCACCGTGGTCACCAGGCGGCCGTTGCCTTCGTTGGTGATGATCCCCAGGGTGCCGGTCGCCGCAATGGCGAAGTTGGCCCCGGAAATGCCCATGTCCGCGGTCAGGAAGGCCTGGCGCAGCACCCGGCGGGCCACCTTCACCAGGTTGCCGATGTCCGGCTCCTGGGTCTCGCCGGTCACCTGGGTGAAGAGGTCCGCCACCTCCTGGCGGGACAGGTGAATGGCCGGCATGACCATGTGGGAAGGACCCTCGTGGCGCAGTTGGATGATCCACTCCCCCAGGTCCGTTTCCACCACCTCCAGGCCCTCGGCCTCCAGGTGGCGGTTGAGGAAGGTTTCTTCCGCGGTCATGGACTTGGATTTGACCACCTTATGCACCTGGTTGGCCTTGGCGATGGCCGCGATGATCTCGTTGGCCTCCCGGGCGGTGGCCGCCAGGTGGACCTTGACCCCCGCGGCTTCGGCCCGGGCCTTGAAGGCCTCATACATCTCCTCCAGGTGAGGCAGGGCCTCATCCTTGCCCTGGGCGATCTGCCGGCGCAACTCCGGCAGGTCCACCCCGGTCAGGGCCCGGGCCCGGCCTTCCTGGTAGGCGCCGGCGAAGGCCCCCAGGGTGGTCCGCAAGAAATCGTTGTCCAGGGCGCGGCGCAACCGCTTTTTGTATTCCTTGAGATTTTGGGCCGTGTCGATCATGATTCCTGATCCTTCAGCAGCAGTACGTGCAGTTCCCGGGGGCCGTGGACCCCGATGGTGAGGACCCGCTCGATGTCGGCGGTGCGGGAGGCCCCGGTGATGAACGCCAGGTAGCTGGGGGGCGCGGCCATCAGGCGGTTCATCTCGGCCTCCAGGGCCAGGGAATCCGGCTTCAGGCGGGAGACCGGCAAAACCGCCACGTGGGTTTCCGCCAGCATGGTGGCCAGGCGCAGGTCCTCGCCCCGGGAGTCCAGCACCACACTGCCGGTGGCGGCGATGCCCCAGTCGGCCAGGGTGAGGGCCGTGTGCAGGGTGGCGGCGTGCTCCCGGAGGTTTTCCGAGACCAAATTCACCCCGGCCCGGGCGCAGATTTCTGCCAGAATCACCCGGTCTTGGCCGTCCCAACCAAAGACGGCCATGGCCTGGCCCCCCTGCTTTATGGTAAGATCAAGGGCATAAGCGCCGGCCGCGGCCAAATCGCTGGTCTCGCTGACCACCACTTGCACGGCCGCAGCCTTATCCTTAAAAACTTCCATTGCGCTCTGTGGTTCCATAAGTTTCTTGCCTCAGGGTGGAGGGTGGACATTCCGGCGCTGGCGTGAAAGGGCCATCGGGTTTATTATAATATCAGTATACAAAATCCTTGCAGGTTGCATAACCCCCGGGACCGGCGAGGGAGGCGGACATGATCAATGACAGCGTGGTCAAAGAGTTTCAGCGGCTCCTGGGGAATGACCAGGTCTTCCTCCAGGAAGCCGACCGGCTCACCTATGCCTATGACGCCGCGGTGCTGGAACCGGTGCTGCCGGCCCTGGTGCTCCGGCCCAAAGCCACGGAACTCCTGGGCCAGGTGGTGCGGCTCTGCAACGATAACGGCCTGCCCCTGACCGTGCGGGGCGCCGGGACGAATTTGAGCGGCGGCACCATCCCCCTCCCCGGAGGCGTGGTGGTCCTCACCAACGCCCTCAATAAGATCCTGGAGATCAACCCCCAGGACCTCTACGCCGTGGTCCAGCCCGGCGTGGTCACCGCCAAACTGGCCCAGGCGGTGGAAGCCCAGGGGCTCTTTTATCCCCCCGACCCCGGCAGCATGGCGGTGTCCACCCTGGGCGGCAACGTCGCCGAAAACGCCGGGGGCCTCCGCTGCCTTAAATACGGGGTCACCTTGGATTACGTCATGGGCCTCAACTTCTTCTCCGCCGCGGGCGACCCGGTGAAGACCGGCGGCCGCACCGTCAAGTGCGTCACCGGCTACAATCTCACCGGCCTCCTGGTGGGCTCCGAAGGCACCCTGGGGGTGCTCTCCGAGATCACCCTCAAGCTCATTCCCCTGCCCGTGGCCCGCAAGACCATGCTGGCCACCTTCGGCCAGGTGGCCCAGGCCTCGGAAACCGTGGCGGCCATCATCGCCCACCGCATCGTGCCCGCCATCCTGGAGCTCCTGGACAACTTCACCATCCGCACCGTGGAAGACTACTGCCACGCCGGGATGCCGGTGGACGCGGGGGCTCTCCTGCTCATCGAAGTGGACGGCCACCCCGCGGTGGTGGCCGAAGAGGCCGACAAGGTGGAAGCCATCTGCCGGAAAAATCACGCCACCGCGGTGACCGCCGCCAAAGACGATGCCCAGCGCGACCGGCTCTGGGCCGCCCGCCGTGCCGCCCTGCCGGCCCTGGCCCAGCTCAAGCCCACCCTGGTCCTGGAGGACGCCACCGTGCCCCGGAGCAAAATCCCGGCCTTGATCCGGGCCATCGAAGACATCGGCCGCCGTTTCGACCTGCCCATCGGCACCTTCGGCCACGCCGGGGACGGCAATCTCCACCCCACCATTCTGGGGGACAAGCGCAACCCCGATGAATGGCGCCGGATCGAGGCCGCGGTGGACGCCATCTTTGAGGCGGCCCTGGACCTGGGGGGGACGCTCTCCGGGGAACACGGCATCGGCGTCGCCAAGTCCCGGTTCATGGAAAAGGAAGTGGGCCGGGGCACCATCCTCTACTCCAAACGGCTCAAGGCGGCCCTGGACCCCAAGAACATCCTCAACCCCGGCAAGAGCATCGGGGAAGTGAGCAGTGAGCAGTGAGCAG
>CAYNMI010000090.1:0-9008 GCA_964398095.1 uncultured Desulfobacca sp. | reverse complement strand
GCCCGCCTGCAGCAGCCCACCTTTATCCTGGGCTATCCCCGGGAAACCTCGCCCCTGTCCCGGGGCAGCGACGCCGACCCCGAGGTGGTGGACCGCTTCGAACTCTTCATCGCCGGCCGGGAGATGGCCAACGCCTTCTCGGAACTCAACGATCCCCTGGACCAGCGGCAGCGCTTCGAGGCCCAGTTGGCGGCCCATGCCGCCGGCGATGAGGAGATGCCCCACGCCCTGGACGAGGACTTCGTCACCGCCTTGGAGCAGGGCATGCCGCCCACCGCGGGGGAGGGCATCGGCATCGACCGGCTGGTGATGCTCCTCACCGACGCCCCCTCCATCCGGGACGTCATTCTGTTCCCGCTCCTCAGGCCGGAGAGGTAAGCGACTTGGGGTTCTTCGAGTCTTTCGTCGCTATGCGGCTGCTCAAGGGGGTCAAGCGCCAGAAAGGTTTTCTGTCCCTGTCCACCTTTATCTCCGTGGCCGGGGTGATGGTGGGGGTCATGGCCCTCATCGTGGTCATCGGGGTGATGACCGGCTTCGACCTGGATCTCAAACAAAAGATCCTCAGCGTCAACGCCCACATCCTGGTGCTCAAACACGGGGCCAGCCTCACGGACGCCCCCCAGGTGGCCGCAAAAATCCGGAAAATCCCCGGGGTGGTCTCCGCTGACCCCTTCATTTACACCCAGGTGATGTTTTCCGCGCCGGGCAACATCTCCGGCGGGGTCATCCGGGGTCTGGACCTGGCGACCATCCGGCAGGGGGGCCCCCACGGCCTCACCGTGACCGAGGGCAAGTTCGCCGACCTGGCCGGGGGCGCCCCCGGAGAGCCGCCCCGGATCGCCGTCGGCAACGAACTGGCTCGCAACCTCAACCTCAGGGTGGGAGACTATCTGAACATCATTTCGCCCCTGGGGACCCTGACGCCCATGGGGCGGCTGCCCCGGATGAAACCTTTCCGGGTCACCGCCATTTTTCACTCGGGGATGTACGAGTTCGATTCATCCCTGGTCTATACCAGCATCCCGTCCCTCCAGGAATTTCTGGGTCTGGGCCACCGGGTCACGGGCCTGGAAGTGGAGATCAAAGATATCTATCAGGCGGAGCAGTTGGGTTACGTCATCCAGAAAGAGCTTGGGCCCCCCTTTTATACGCGCAACTGGATGCAGATGAACCGCAGCCTCTTCGCGGCCTTGAAACTGGAAAAGATCACCATGTTCATCATCCTCACTCTGATCATTTTGGTGGCGGCCTTCGGCATCGCCTCCACCCTCTTTATGATGGTGATGAAAAAGACCCGGGAGATTGCGATTCTCAAGTCCATGGGGGCCACCCGCCAGAGCATCATGCAGATTTTCATGATCAACGGCCTGGCCATCGGGGGCCTGGGCACCCTGAGCGGCCTGGGGCTGGGCCTGGGGCTCTGCGCCATCCTGAAGGAGTACCAGTTCATCAAGCTGCCCCGGGACGTCTATTACATCTCCACCCTGCCGGTGAAGATCCAGGCGCCGGATGTCCTGAGCATTATCGCCGCGGCCATGATCATCAGCTTCCTGGCCACCCTCTATCCCTCCTGGAAGGCCGCCCGGCTGGACCCGGTGGAGGCCATCAGGTATGAGTAAAGTTTTAGGGGTGAGAGGTTCAGGGGCCACCGAAAACCGAAAACCCACATTGACGCTCCCTGGGGAAAGTGATAAGGTGGCTTACCGATCAGGAAAGCAATGACAGGACAGACAACGGTTCAGGCCCCGGTGAAGATCGAACTGCGAGGGCTGGTCAAAACCTTCAGGCACAACGGCATCCAGGTGGAGGTGCTCACCGGGATAGACCTGGACATCCACCAGGAAGAGACCCTGGCGGTGGTGGGGGCGTCAGGAGTGGGGAAATCCACGCTGCTCCACATCCTAGGGACCCTGGAACGCCCCAGCGCCGGTAAAGTGGAGTGGGACGGGGAAGACGTCTTCTCCCTGGATGACCGGTCCCTGGCGAGCTTTCGCAACCGCAAGGTGGGGTTCGTGTTTCAATTTCATCATCTGCTGCCCGAATTCAATGCCCTGGAAAATGTGATGATGCCGGGCCTCATCGCCCGTCTCCCGCAACCCGTCGCCCGGGAGCAGGCCGAAGCAATCCTGGTGCGGGTGGGGCTTAAGGAGCGTTTGACCCACCGCGTCTCCACCCTGTCCGGGGGCGAGCAGCAGCGCGTGGCGGTGGCCCGGGCCCTGGTGCTGGAACCTGAAGTGCTCCTGGCCGATGAACCTACGGGCAACCTGGATCCCAAAAGCGGGGCCCGGGTGCAGGAACTCATCCTCGAACTGAACCGCGAAAAGGGCCTCACTTCGGTGATCGTCACCCACAACTTGGAGATGGCCCGGACTTTGGATCGGCAGATTACCCTGCTGGACGGCAAGGCCGTTATTTTACGGGGAGAATAAGGTGACACGACGCCTGCTCGTAGCATTTCTCCTGGTGGTGTTGGGGATGGCGGCCTGCGGTCCCGCCCTGGCCCAGGAGCCTCAACTGGTCTTTAAAAAAGTCGCAGTGTTCCCTTTTATCGTCACCAGCAGAGAACCTCTGGATTATCTGGGAGCAAAGATCACCCAGGCGGTTCAGGATCGCCTGAAGGCCGACGGCTTCACCCTGATTTCCCAGGAAGACCTGAAAAAGGAGCTCGCCCAACTGAAGGAACCCTTGAACGACGCCCAGGCCCAGGCCATCGCCCGCAAGCTGGGGGCCGATATGGCCGTCTGGGGCTCTCTCCTCAAGGTGGGAGACGCCCTCTCCCTGGAAGGTCGCATCCTGGACCTCAGCGGCCGCAAGCCGGTCATCAGTCTGAAATTTCAGGGGTCGGGCCTCAAGTCCTTAGGCGGACTCAGCGGCCAGTTAGCCCAGGAATTGAGCCTGAGAATTTTGGGCAAGGAGCGGATTGTCAAAATCGAGATCAAGGGCAACCGCCGCATCGAGAAGGATGCCATCCTGGGAGCCATGCAGACCCGGGAAGGAGAAATCCTGTCGCCGGCCCGCCTCCGGGAAGACCTGAAAGCCATTTATAAAATGGGCTATTTCACCGACGTCCGCATGGATATCAACGACACCCCGGAAGGCCAGGTCCTCACCGTCCTGGTGAAAGAAAAACCCTCCATCCGGCAGATCGTGGTCAAGGGCAACAAGAAGCTGAAGACGAAAACCATACTGGAGGTTATGAGCCTCAAACCCTTCTCCGTAGCCTCGGAAGGGGCCATTCAGGAAGATATCAATAAAGTCCTGGAGGCCTATCGGAAAGAGGGGTATTATGAGGCCAAAATCACCTATGACTTGATCCCGGCGGGCACCCACGAAGTCAATCTGGTGCTGCATGTCAATGAAGGCGGCAAAATGGCCATCAAGGACATTGAGTTCACGGGCAATAAGGCCTTCAGCGCCAAAGACCTGCGCAAGGTGATGGAAACCAAGGAACGCGGCTTTTATCTCGTCTCCTTAATCACCGGGGCGGGCAAATTGGACCGGGACACTCTGGAACGGGACCTGGAAAAAATTGCCTCGTTTTATTATAACCATGGCTATATTAAGGCCAAGGTCGGAGAACCGAAGATCGCCATCAAGGACGATTGGATCTATATCACTATTCCCATACATGAAGGCCCGGAATTTCACGTGGGCCAGATCAATCTTACGGGTGAACTCCTGGAAGACAAGAAGAAGTTGCTGGCATTGCTGAAGACCCCCAAGCAAAAGGTCTACAGCCGGGAGACCCTCCAGGAGGACCTCTCCGTCCTGGCCGATTTCTATGCCGACCACGGCTATGCCAATGCCGACATTGTGCCGCTTATCAAGGAAGACAGCCAAAAACTGGTGGTGAATGTCACTTTTGATATTCATAAAGGGAAAAAGATCTATTTCGAACATATCGACATCGCCGGCAATGTCCGGACCCGGGATAAGGTGATCCGCCGGGAGCTCCGGGTCTATGAGCAGGATATGTTCTCCGCCACCAAACTCAAAGAGAGCATCAAGAACCTGAGGCGCCTGGAGTATTTTGAAGATGTGAACTTCGCCACCACCCCGGGAAGCGCCCCGGATCGCATGAACCTGAAAATCACCGTCAAGGAGCGTCCCACCGGCACCTTCGGGCTCGGCGCAGGCTACAGCACCGCGGACCGCGTGGTGGGGATGGTGGAGATCAGTCAGAACAACCTCTTCGGGCGGGGGGAGCAGGTCAAGATCCAGGGGGCCATCGGCTCCATTTCCCACCGGCTCCGGGCCTCCTTTGTGGAGCCCTACCTCTTTGACCGGCCCCTGAGTTTCGGCGTCGACGCCTTTAACTGGGAGCGGGAATACGACGAATACAACCGGGTCAGCAAGGGCGGGATCGTGCGCTTGAGCCACCCTATGAAATGGAAGTACACCCGCTTTTATTGGATGTATCGCTTTGAAAACGTCCACCTCAATAATCTGGTGGCCAACGCCTCCGAGGTGCTGGAACAGGCTTCCACGATCCATAATACCAGCGCCACCTCCTTTGTGATCCGGCGGGATTCCCGGGATTCCCTTTTTGCCCCCACCCATGGCTCGGATAACAGCATCTCCGCGGAACTGGCCGGTCTCGGGGGCGATACGGCCTTTATCCGCTATATTGCTGAGAGCGGGTGGTATATCCCCATCAAATGGGATTGGATCGGGGTGCTGCATGCCCGGGTCGGCGCCATGAACAAGTTGTCCTGGGGGCAGATGCCGGCCTACGAACTCTACTATTTGGGCGGCATCGACACCATCCGGGGCTTTAAGTATGCGGAAATCAGCCCCCGGGACCCCGCCACCAATGAACGCATCGGTGGGCCGCGCTTCCTGCAATTAAATACTGAAGTCAGATTTCCTCTGTACCGGAAACTGGGCCTCTCGGGGACCGTGTTTGTCGATGCCGGTAACGTCTACGGTCCCTACTATGTGGGGCCGTTTTTGCGCACCAGCGCCGGCGTCGGCTTCCGCTGGTTCTCCCCCCTGGGACCCCTCCGGGTGGAATGGGGTTATAATCTATCCAAACATCCTTGGGAACGCTCCAGTGCCTGGGAATTCACCATGGGTGGGACGTTCTAAACCTGGGAGCCAACCAGAAGGTCTTACCGGCGGCGGATTACCTGCCGGTCCATTATGATATTATTTCGATCAACTCAGGAGGGTTGCATGTCTAAAGTGGGTGTGGGTCTATTATTAACCGCGGCTTTGGTCTTGACGCCGCTGTGGGCGGCGCATGCCGAAATGAAAGTCGGCGTCGTGGACGGCATGGACGTGGTCTCCAAATCCGCCCAGGGCAAGGTGGTCCAGGACGCCATCAAACGCAAATCCCAGGAACTGGGCCGGCCGTTTGCCCTAAAACGCCAGGACCTGCAAAGGCAGTTGCAAAATTTCCAGAAGCAGGCTTCCATGATGAAAGAAGACGCCCGCAAGCGCAAGGCCGCGGAACTGGAAAAAAAGATGCGGGATTTCGAGCGCCAGGGAGCTGACGCCCAGAAACAGCTGTCCCAGTACCAGGAACAGCAGCTCGCCCCCTTATTCCATAAACTGGAAGCCGCAGTCAAAGCCGTGGCCCAGGATGACCATCTGGATTTGGTCCTGGACAAGCGTAACGCCGGGATCCTCTATATGAATCCCAAACTGGACATCACCAGCAAGGTGCGCAGCCAGTTCGGCGGTTAAGGGCTTCATGCAATACACCCTGGGTGAACTGGCGGTCTTTCTGGGAGGTGAACTCCAGGGGCCGGAGGATCTTCCCGTTGAGGGCATCGCCGCCATCGATCAGGCCACGCCCCGGGAGATCACCTTCATCACCCAGAGGCGCTTCGCCCGTCTGGTGGCTCAGAGCCAGGCCGCGGCTTTTATCGTCTCCCGGGAAAACGCCGGACTGCCGCGGCCTCTGATCATCGTGCCTCACCCCTATCTGGCTTACGCCCGGGTGGCGGGCCTCTTTGCGCCCCCCGTGCGGCGCTGGCCCGGCATCAGCGAACTGGCCTATCTGGGCCAGGGAGTGACCCTGGGCCAGGAGGTCTCCGTCGCCCCCCTGGTCTTCATCGGTGACGGCGCCCACCTGGGCGACCGGGTCACCCTCATGCCCGGCTGCGTCATCGGCGATGCGGTCCGGATCGGCGCCGACACCCTGGTCTATCCCAACGTCACCATCCGGGAGCGCTGCACCGTGGGAGAACGGTGCATCATTCACAGCGGCACGGTGATCGGCTCCGACGGCTTCGGGTTTGTCCCCGGCGAGGCTGGACATGTGAAGATTCCCCAGTTGGGGGTGGTGATCATCGCAGACGACGTGGAGATCGGCGCCAATTGCGCCATCGACCGGGGAGCCCTGGGTGCCACCCGGGTGGGCCGGGGCGTCAAGATGGACAACCTGGTGCACCTGGCCCACAATGTGGAGGTGGGAGATCATTCCTTCCTGGTGGCCCAGGTGGGGGTGTCCGGGTCCACCAAACTGGGCAAGGGAGTGGCCCTGGCGGGACAGGTGGGGGTGACCGGTCATATCGAACTGGGAGACGGCGTCCAGGTGGGCGCCCAATCCGGCGTGCACCGTTCCGTGCCGGCCGGGCAGACCGTATCCGGCTACCCGGCCCGGCCGCATCAGGAGTGGCTCCAAATCATGGGCCATCTGCCCAAACTCCCCGACCTCTACCAAAGGCTGAAACGGTTAGAACAGAGCGTGCGCGAACTCTCCGCCCGCTTAAAGCAGGAGAAAGAAAATTCCTAGTTCAAAGTTGATAACTGAAAACCTTGAACCTTGAACTTTGAACGTCAGGAGCCGGAATCATGACCCCGCCGCAGACCTTGAGTCTCGAAGAAATTCAAAAAATTCTCCCCCACCGTTATCCCTTTCTCCTGGTGGACCGCATCATCAGCCTGGAGGTGGGCAAACGCGTGGTTGGCCTGAAGAATGTCACCATTAATGAACCCTTTTTCCAGGGGCATTTCCCCGGCCGGGCCATCATGCCCGGCGTCCTCATCGCCGAGGCCATGGCCCAGGTGGGCGGCATCCTGGCCATCCTGTCCATCCCGGAAGACCTGGGCAACTCCGCCCTCTTCCTCCTGGGGATCGACAAGATGCGCTTCCGCCAGCCGGTAATCCCCGGGGATCAACTCCAGATCGAAGTGGAATCCGTGCGCGGCGGCAAAAAATTCTGGAAGATGAAGGGCCAGGCCTTTGTCAACCAGACCCTGGTGGCCGAAGGGGAAATCATGGCCGCCGTGGGTCAGGGGGAGGCATGAGGATGCCCCGGATCCACCCTACCGCCCTGGTGGATAGCACCGTCGAACTGGGTGACGGCGTTACCGTAGGACCTTATAGCATCATCCAGGGACGGGTGGTGATCGGGGCCGACACCCATATCGGCTCCCACGTGGTGATTAAAGACCTGACCACCATCGGCCATAAGTGCGAAATCTTCCAGTTCGCGGTGGTCGGCGAAATTCCCCAGGACTTGAAATTCCAGGGCGAGGAAAGCCACCTCATCATCGGGGACGGCAACACCATCCGGGAGTTTGCCACGCTCCACCGGGGCACCGCCGGGGGCGGCGGCGTTACCCGCATCGGCCACGGCAACCTGTTCATGGCCTATACCCACGTGGCCCATGACTGCCAGGTGGGCAACGGCGTCATCATGTCCAACGCCGCCACCCTGGCCGGTCATATCACCGTGGCTGACTACGCCATCCTGGGTGGCCTGTCCGCAGTGCACCAGTTTTGCCATATTGGCTGTCACGCCTTTGTGGGCGGGTGTTCGGCGGTGCATCGGGACGTGCCCCCTTACGCCATGGCGGTGGGCAACCGGGCCAAGCTGGTGGGGCTCAATCTGGTGGGCCTGAAACGGCATGGCTTTACGGACTCCGCCCTCCAGCCTCTGAAACGGGCCTACGAACTCCTGTTCCTCTCGGAGCTGAACCAGAAAGAGGCCCTCACCCGCATCAAAGAAGAATTGCCCCTGACCCCCGAGATCCAGCATCTCCTGGCGTTTTTGGAGACTTCGGAGCGGGGCCTGCTCCAGGCGGATGTCCGAGAACATCGGCTTAATCGCGGGTAAGGGCCAGTTCCCCCTCCTGTTCGCCCAGGCCGCCCGGCAGCAAGGCGCCGCGGTCATCGCGGTGGCCCACCGGGGCGAAACCGACCCGGCCCTGGAGTCCCTGGTGGCGGAACTCCACTGGATTCACGTGGGCCAGCTCAGCAAAATCATCCGCATCTTCAAGGCCGCGGGGGTCCGCCAGGCGGTGATGGCCGGCGGCATCAGCCGGGGCCGCCTGTTCCGGGAGTTTCGCCCGGACTGGCGCGCCCTCAGCGTCATCCGCCGGGCCGGCGCCGGCCAGGATGACCGTCTCCTCCGGGCCGTAGCCGATGAAATGGCCCAGGCCGGCATTACCATCGCCCCCTCCACCCTCTTCCTCCAAGACCTGCTGGCCCCCCCCGGCCCCCTCAGCCGCCGCTCTCCCACCCCGGGGGAACTGGAGGACGTCAATCTAGGCCTGTACGCGGCTAAGGAGTTGGGGCGTCTGGACATCGGCCAGTGCGTGGTGGTGCGGCGTCAGGTGGTGGTGGCCCTGGAGGCCATTGAAGGGACCGATGAGACTATCCGCCGGGGTGGCGCCCTGGCCGGTCCCGGCGCGGTGGTGGTCAAGGTGAGCAAGCCCGATCAGGACCTCCGCTTCGACGTGCCCGCGGTGGGGCTGAGCACCATCGAAACCATGCGGCAGGTTAAGGCCGCGGTGCTGGCCGTCGAGGCCGGCCTGACCCTGATCTTTGACCGCCCGGAGATGGTCAAGGCCGCGGACCAGGCCGGGATTGCGGTCTGGGGTCTAAAGGGCTAGTGACATGTCCCAGGTATCCTTTTCAAAAATATACGTCAGCTTTCCTAGGGGCGGACCCATGGGTCCGCCCTTGATTGGGGGCGTACTCCCCGGTATACTCCAAGAAAAATTTTATAAGATATAAATTCCCAATGTAATCTTGTGTTTTATCTTCTGAAGAA
>CAYNMI010000089.1:0-9041 GCA_964398095.1 uncultured Desulfobacca sp. | reverse complement strand
TGTGCCAGCTTCCCCACCATGCGCACCTCCATGCCGCCCCCCCCGGCCGAGACCGCGCCGGCCCCGGCTCCGACCCCTGAACTGGCCCAGCAGGTGCAAAACCTGGAGGTCCGGGTGCAGCAACTGGAAACCCAGGTAGCCCAACTGCAAGGGCACAGGGGAGCCCCGGCCGCCCCGGCCAAGCCGCGCGTCATGCCAGCCCCGCCGCCCAAGGCTTATCCCAAGCCCGCCCCGGTCTCCAACGCCGCGGCGCAGAAGTACTACACCGAGGGCATGCGCCTCTACCATGCCAAAAAATACCAAGAAGCCCGGCACCAGCTCTATCAGTACCTGAAGAACCTGCCCCGGGGACCCAAGGCCCCGGAAGCCCGCTATTATCTGGCGGACAGCTTCTACCAGGAGGGCAAGTACCGGGAAGCCGCAGTGGAGTTCAATAAGCTCAGGCTCCAGTTCCCCAAGAGCATCCTGGCCCCCGCCGCCCTCCTGCGCCAGGCCCTGTGTTATAAAAGCCAGCGGCAGGTGAATACCTATCGGGACGCGCTCAGAAAATTGGTGAAGGCCTATCCCCACAGTCCCGAAGCCAAGGAAGCTCAGAAGATGTTGAGGGAAAGTTCCAAGGCGTCCACCCGATAACTCCTTCGGCCCTGGCGGAGCCCACCCAGGGCAGGCCGGCCGGTTGGCCACAGAAAAGTTGAGGTAACCCGAACCCATGTTGCAATGGCTGCGCAAGACTTCCAGTTCCTGGCTCATCACCCTGACCATCGGGGCCATCGTGGTGGTTTTTATTTTCTGGGGCGTCGGCTCCTACAATTCGGCCCAATCCCAGCAGGCGGCCGAAGTCAACGGCACCGTCATCCCCATGACCGACTTCATCCGGCAGTATAATCATCTGGTGCGGCAGTACCAGGAACGGAGCCAGGGCCAACTGACCCCCGAGATGATCAAGGCCATGCAGCTCAAGCAGATGGCCTTGAGCAAACTGGTGGACGAGACCCTGATCTTGCAGGCCGCGCCGCGCCTGGGGCTGGAGGTCAGCAATGCCGAATTGCGGCACCAAATCGAGAGCTACCCTTACTTCCAGCGAGACGGCAAGTTCAACGAAAAGCGGTATTTCTGGTTGCTGTCCCAGAACCACCTGAGCCCCCCGGATTTCGAGGCCCAGGAACGCCAGCGCCTCCTCATGGGGAAGGTCATTCAGGACGTGACCTCCTTTGCCAAGGTCTCGGACGCGGAACTTCGGGAACTCTTCCGGATGGCCAAAGAGGAGGTGGCCGTCAACTACCTGACGGTAACCCCCCAGAGCTTCCTGGCTAAAGAAAACCCCACCGACGCCGCGGTGTCCCGCTACTACCAGGAAAATGAGGCGCAATTCCGCCTGCCGGACCAGGCCCGGGTTAAGTACCTGATCTTCCGAACCAAGGATTACCTCAGCCGGGTCAAGCTCGCCGCCACGGCCGTGGAAGATTACCTCAAGGAGCACGAAGACGAGTATTCCCGGCCCCGGGTGATTCAGGTGCGGCAGATCCTGCTCACCCGGCCCCCCAAGGCCACGGTGGCCCAGCGCCGCCAAGTGATCGCCAAGGCCCAAAAATTACTTGATCAGGTGAGGGCGGGGGCCGATTTCGCGGCTCTGGCCCGGGCAAACTCCCAGGACGCCGCCAGCCGGGACAAGGGCGGGGAAGTGGGTCTCGTCCGGCGAGGCCAACATCCCCCGGAATGGGACAAGGTCGCGTTCGGCCTGAAGCCGGGGACCGTGGGTCTGGCCGCCACCGGCAAAGGGATATATCTCATTAAGGTCGAGGCAATCAAGGAGACGGAGCGCCTCCCCCATGCCGCCCGGCAGGTGGAGCAGCGTCTCACAGAGGAACAGGCCCGGCAACTGGCCCGGGAGGCAGCCCGGCTGGCCCGGGAAGAGTTGGCCCGGAGTTCCCTGACCCAGGTGGCGCAGAAGTTGAAAGCGATCCCCCAGGAAACCCCGCTCTTTTCCTTGTCCGGAGCCGTCCCGGGGCTGGGAGTGCAGCCCGCCTTCAACGAGGCCGCCCTGCGCCTGAAACCCAAGGAAATCAGCGCGGTGGTGGAATTGAAAGGGGGGTTCGCCGTCCTTATCGGGGTGGAACATCAGCCCGCGCACCTGCCAGCCCTGGCCCAGATCAAGGACCGGGTGAAGGCGGCGCTCAAAATGCAACTGGCCCGCAAGCAAGCGGAACAGACCGCGGTGGGGCTGTTGGGACAACTCCGGCAAGGCAAGCCCCTGGCCCAGGTAGCGGCCCAGGCCGGCCTGGCCGTCAAAGACAGCGGCTTCTTTACCCGGTTCGAGGGCTTCCTGGGACAACAGCAGGCCGAAGCGCTGACCGCCGCCGCCTTTCAACTTTCCCGGCAGCACCCCTATCCAGAGAAACCCCTGTGGTGGCAGGACAAGGATTACCTGCTGGCCTTTAAGGCCCGGCGGGAGCCGGATGCCCAGGAATTCCAGAAGGAGCGGGCCCGGGCCCGGGCCCAGTTTCTCAACCGGAAGCAGCAGCTCATCTTCGCCTCCTGGATGGACGGAGAACGCCGGCGGGCCAAAATCAAGGTCTTTGTCAAACCCTGAAATGAGCCCGGTTCCCGGAACCGGCCCGGGCCCCTGGCAAATCCGGTCAGACAGGCTCTTCGCTCACGGATGCCGGAGCTTGCTCCCGCGGTGGAAATTTGTCTCGGAATCGGGTGGGCAAATGTGGTAATATGAAATAGAGGCTGGAAAGATCAGCTTCTGGCCCCGGAGGTTTGATTGCGTGTTTGCCAGAATATCAGAATATTTTGCTTCCCTGCACTGGCCCACGAAAGGAGAATCAATGTTCCAATATCTGATTAACTTTCTGAGCAGCGCTTACGTGGAAATAGCCATTCTGGTCTTGATGCTGGTCTATTTTTTCAAACAGAGCCGAGCCCCGCGCCTCATGGCGTCCGGCATTCGCTTAGTGCGCGCCATTATTATTGTCATGGTTTTTGCTTATTTTACGTTCATCTGGGCCAGTACCGTCGAACCATCTTTGCGCAATCTGAGCGTCTTCGGTATGTTCATGATTAACTTAATGTTCTTCTACCGTTTAATCCTGGGACGCTTGGAAAGGCCCTATCGCGAAGCCCTCGAGGCCATGGGAAATGACCCGGAAAAGCCCGGAGTTTTCCGGGATATCTGGACCTCCGGTAAGAGATTCTACCATTATTACTATATATTGAAGGCCCTGGTCAGCGGCTCCAACCCCTTCCACTTCCTCAGGGACATGGCCAATGACCGGGTCCAGGGCGACATCAAGGACACCTTGCGCCGCATGGGGGTGGAAAAGAAACTGATCTCCCTGAAACTAATGATTGGGTTCATGAAAAGCCGCCTGGACAGCGATGCAACCCTACCCGAAGATTTCAAAATGATGACGGAAAAAACCATCGGGGATTTGGAAAAACATCCCTGGCTCGAGGAACAGATCAACGAATTCCTGCGCATTGCTACGGACTCTCCCGAAGATTTGCATTTTCCCGAATGGATGGCCTCCTTCAAAAAAATCGTTACTGAGAAAAAATAGCCCTGGCCTCCCAAAACGTTGGACCTTACTACTCATCCTAAGCCGCAAATCTCCACCGGAACTTTAGGAAGATCTCCGGTAGTCCGAAGCGCGGCGCACCGCGCCCTGGCAGCCCGGGACCTTCTCCTGGCTGACTATCCCCTTTGGGAGGCGTGGCGCCTCCAGGCCCGGTCCAGTAAAACCGAGGCCGTGGACCGGCTGGATGAACTTCTGGAGGACCTGGAACAGGCCGTGACCGCCTGGGGCGGGCGGGTGCTCCGGGCCCGGGACGCTGCCGAAGCCCGTCGGCTTATCGTTGAGGTGGCCCGGGAGCATGGGGTCAGGGCGGTGGTCAAGTCCAAGTCCATGACCACTGAGGAGATCGGCCTCAATCCGGCCCTGGCTGCCGCGGGCCTCCAGGTTATGGAAACGGACCTGGGGGAGTTCATCGTCCAACTGGCCGGCCACCCGCCGGCGCATCTCACCGCCCCGGCCCTCCACCTGAATCGTCACCAGATCGCCGAAATATTTGCGGCCCGCCTGGGTCTCCGGTCTCCGGCGGAGCCCGAGGCCCTGACCCGGCTGGCCACGGCCTATCTCAAGCCCCATTTCTTCGAGGCCCAGATGGGCATCACCGGGGTCAACTTTGCCACCCCCGAGGGCACCCTGGTCCTCCTGGAAAATGAAAGCAACCTGCGCTTCACGGCCACCCTGCCCAAAGTTCACCTGGCCCTCATGGGCCTGGAAAAGATGATTCCCCGGCTGGCGGACCTGGAGGTCATGCTGCGGCTGTTGCCCGCCAGCGCCACCGGCCAACGCCTCACGGCCCTGGTCCACTTCATCCGGGGGCTCAAGGTCCAGCCCCAGGGCAACCAGCCCTTTTACCTGGTGATCCTGGACAACGGCCGGCGCCGTCTGGCCGCGGACTCCGAGCTGGCCGAGGCCCTGTACTGCCTCCGCTGCGGGGCCTGTCTCAATATCTGTCCGATCTTTCAGGTGGGGGCCGCCCACCTGTACGGCCGGGTGTATCCCGGGGCCATCGGCATCCTGCTGGCCCCATATCTTTCCCCCGTGGGAGATATCTGCGATTTCTGCACCCAATGCGGGGCCTGCCAGGATATCTGTCCGGTGGGCATCCGGCTGACGGACAAGATCCGCCGGCTGCGCGGTCACAGCCGCCGCTTCCGGCGGCTCCGGGGCTTATCCCAGGCGGCCGGGGCGGTGCTCAGCCGCCCTCGCTGGTATCGGGGCCTGGAGCCGGCTTGGCGGGGACTGACCGGTTTGGCGTCACGTTATGGTTGGGGTGTATCCGGCCTTTCGGGGTTATCCCCCGAGAGCTTCCACCGAGGTCAACGGGGTCGTCGGCCTGAGACCTCAGTCGGCAAGGTGGTTTCGGGACTTGCGCCTCGGTTCCTGGGGCAAAAATCCTCCAGCTCCGCACCGCCTGAAGGGGAGATCGGGCCAACCGCGGCAAAAGCTCACCAGGGGTTCGAATCCTCCACCGCTTTGCTGGCCAAACGGCTTCGGGAAGCCGGCAGTTCGCTGGTGGAGGTGCGGGGTCCGGCCGCCCTGGCCCGGCATCTGGCCGGGGCTCCAGGACCTTTGTGGCTGGAGGACCATCCCTGGCTGCGGCAGGCGGCCGGGGAGCTCGCAAACCTCGGGGTCGAGCATCATCTGGCTGAGGCCGACTGGGCCCCCGAGGCCGGCACCGCGGTCACCGTGGCCCTGGGAGCTATTCCCGAGACAGGGAGCGTCCTGGTGGATTCCGGTGGCGGACCCGCCGCCCTGCTGGCCTTTCGAGCCCGGCGGCACGTTGTCCTGATCCCCCGGCCCAGTTCCCGCCTGAGCCTGTCCCAGGCCCTGGATCTTATCCAGCGCCGGGGACCGGGCCTGGTGAGTTGGCTCACCGGCCCCAGCCGCACCGCCGACATTGAAAAGGTGCTGGTGCTGGGAGCCCAGGGGCCGATAAACCTTGAGATAATCCTGTACCGGGAGGAGGCATAATGGAGCCGGCGCCGGTGGCCGAAATCACTTCCCGGGTCGAGACCCTGCAAAAAGCGCTGGCGCCAGCCGGCATCGGCTTGGCCCTGATTCGCCAGCAAGCGGACCTGCTATATTATGCCGGGACCCTGGTGGATGGGTTCCTGGCGGTGGCGTCGGCAGGGCGGCCGTTGCTGCTGGTCCGCCGGCCCCACCACCGTGACCAGGCGACGCAGGCCCATTGGCCCCGTTCCCTCTACCGGGATTTTAAAGAACTCCCCCAACTCCTGGCCCAAGCGGGAATGGCGCCCCAAGGCGCCGTGGCCCTGGAGCTGGATGTCCTGCCCGCCGCCTGGTTCCGGCGCTTTCAGGAGCAACTCTTTCCCGGCACCCCCATCGTCGACCTCTCACCCCTCATCCGGCAGCAGCGCATGGTCAAAAGTGCCTATGAGCTGGAGCAATTGCGCCGGGCCGCGGCCATCCTGGACCAGGCCCATGAGGAGGTGCCGGAGTTGCTCCGGCCGGGCCTGACCGAGTTGGAGCTGTCGGCCACCCTGGAATACCGCCTGCGGCTCCTGGGCCATCAGGGGCTGGTCCGGGTGCGCAACTGGGACCTGGAAGTCTTTTACGGCCACGTTCTGTCCGGCGTCTCGGGGTTGCTGGCGGCCTACACCGATACTCCCAGCGGCGGCGCCGGGTTCAGCTCCGCCTTCCCCCAGGGACCGTCCTTGAAAAAACTGGCCCCCGGCGAGCCCATCAGCATTGATCTGGCCGCCTGCGTCAACGGCTATGTGGTGGACATGACCCGGATGTACGCCCTGGGGTCTCTACCCTCCCGGGCCTGGGAGGCCTGGGACGCGGTGGCGGAGCTCTATCGGCTTTTTATCGCCGCGGCCCGGCCCGGCACCAAGCCCGGAGAACTCTACCACCTCCTCTGGGACGCCGTCCGGGCCCGGGGCCTGGCGAAATTCTTCATGGGACTGGAACCGGACCGGGTCAGTTTCCTGGCTCACGGCGTGGGGCTGGAACTCGATGAATATCCCTTGATCACCGCCCGGTTTCCCTACCCCTTGGCGGCCGACATGGTCCTGGCCTTTGAACCCAAATTTTTCCTGCCGGACATCGGCATGATCGGCCAGGAAGATACCGGCCGCATCACCTCCGAAGGGGTGGAATGGCTGACCCACAGCCCCCGGGGGGTAACCGTCGTTTAGACCATGCCGGGGTAGCGCGCCCCCCGGGCCTCGCGGCCCAGGCGGTACGGCCGCTTGACCCCCGGTGCGAGCCTGCCGCCAGGCTCCCTGGGTTTAGACATTTTTATTTTCCCTCATTACGGGTACAATGATCTCATGAGATTATTTATCCGCTCTCAAATTTGGCTGATCTTGATTCTCCTGGGGGTTGGTCTCGGCGGCCGCGCCTCCGGAACGGCCTGGGGGGCCGACCCCCCCACCTATTGGGCCGGGGACCGCACCGAGAAGGCCGTCGCCCTGACCTTTGACGACGGCCCCTCCCCCATCTATACCCTCCAAATCCTGGCCTTGCTCAAGCATTACCAGGCCCGGGGCACCTTTTTTGTCATGGGGCACAAGGTGGAGCAATACCCCTGGCTGGTACAGGCGGAGCTCAAGGACGGCAACGAAGTCGGGAATCACAGTTTCAGCCATCCGCGCATGACCAAGGAGGACCAGCGCGACCGGGAGCGGCAACTGGAGCGCACCGCCGTGGACCTGGACCTCCTGGGCTGTCCCCGGTCGCCCAGATTGTTCCGGCCCCCTTACAGCGCCTATGACAACCGGCTGAAGACCTACCTGGCCCACACCCATCGGTGCCTGGTCTTGTGGAGTCTCGATTCCGGCGACTGGCGCGGGTTGCCCGCCCCGGACATCATCAAGAATGTCCTGGGCCGGGTGCGGAACGGGTCCATCATCATTTTTCACGACAGTGATGAATTGGCCCGGGCCGACCGGCATCCCACGGTGGAAGCCCTGAAAACTATCCTGCCAGCCTTACAAGCCGCAGGCTACCGGATGGTCACGGTTTCGGAGCTCATGGAACGTCATAAATCCCAATGCCGGCCCGGTGCGGCAAAAAACTAAGGCCGGGCGCGCCTTTTTCAAATTTTCGGCTATAATGCCACAGGAATAGACGGGGAGAATCGATGCAGGTTGCAGAAATGGTTCATCATATGGCCAAGGAAGCCAAAGCCGCCGCCCGGCCCCTGAGGACGCTGTCCCGGGGGGTCAAAGACCGGGTCATCCTCCGGGTGGCGGAGCTTTTGCAAGAGCGTCAGGCCCAGATTCAAGCGGCCAACCGCCAGGATGTGGAGGCGGCCCGGGCTCAGGGCTGCACCGCGGCCTTTCTTGACCGGCTGACGCTTTCCCATAAGGTCATGGCGTCCATGATCCAGGGTCTTAGGGAAGTGGCGGCCCTCCCCGACCCGGTGGGTGCGGTCACCGGCATGTGGGTGCGGCCCAATGGCTTGAAAGTGGGGAGACAGCGCATTCCTTTGGGGGTCATCGGCTTTATTTTTGAGTCTCGTCCCAATGTCACGGTGGATGCCGCCGCCTTGTGTCTGAAAAGTGGAAACGCCGTCATTCTCAAGGGGGGTAAGGAGGCCCTGAACTCCAACCTGGCCCTGGCCCAAGTGATGCAAGACGCCCTGGCCGAGGCCGGGGTCCCCCAGGCCGCGGTGCAGGTCATCCCCAGCGTCGCCCGGGAAGCCACTCTAGAACTGCTGAAGCAGGATGAACTGGTGGACCTGATCATCCCCCGGGGCGGGGAGGGGCTGATTCGGTTTGTGGCGGAGCACTCCCGCATCCCGGTGCTGAAGCATTACCAGGGCGTGTGCCACATCTTCGTGGATGAGTCCGCCGACCTGGATATGGCCGAAGAAATCTGTTTTAACGCTAAGGTGCAGCGTCCCGGGGTGTGCAACGCCATGGAGACCATGTTGGTGCATGCCGCGGCGGCCCCGGAGTTTTTGCCCCGGATGGGCGCCCGTTTCCGCCAGGCCCAGGTGGAGTTGCGGGGTTGTCCCCGCACCCGGGAGATTGATTCCCAGGTGATCCCGGCCCGGGCGGAAGATTGGGGCGCGGAATTCCTGGACCTGATTTTGGCGGTGAAGGTAGTGCCGGATCTGGACGCGGCCCTGGAGCATATTGCCCGCTACAGTTCCAACCACACTGAAGCCATCATTACCCGGGATTATGCCCGGGCCCAGAGGTTTTTGAAGGAGGCGGACTCGTCCGTGGTCCTGGTCAACGCCTCCACCCGCTTCAATGACGGGGGTGAACTCGGATTGGGCGCGGAAATCGGCATCAACACTTCCAAGCTGCACGCCTTCGGGCCCATGGGGTTGGAAGAGTTGACCACCACCAAGTTTATCGTCTATGGCGACGGGCAAATCAGAACCTGAAGCGCCGTTGCGCCTGGGGTTGTTCGGAGGGACCTTCAACCCCATACACTACGGCCACCTCCGGTCGGCGGAGGAGGTGTGCGAGGCCCTGGCCTTGACCC
>CAYNMI010000088.1:0-9044 GCA_964398095.1 uncultured Desulfobacca sp. | reverse complement strand
TTGTCTTTTTGATGGCGGATAAGAGTCCGTGCAGGAGCCTTCCGACCCTGGAAATGAGTTCCATGATGTGAGAAACTTCTTGCTTGGTTAAATATCCCAGGTTGATGGCTATCATAAGTTGGGTTTCCACTTCAGCGAGGGAACCTCTGGCATGGTATAAGAATTGTTGGAATTCGCCGGCGGACGACTTACCCCGGCCTTCGGCAATATTGCTGGGGATAGAAACGGCCGCCCTCCTGATTTGGCTTGTCAGGCCGAACATCTCTTCCTTGGGAAATCTTTGGCTAACCTTATAGATTTCGGTCACCAGTTCCATAGCTTTTTGCCAAGCCACCAGGTCATGAAAGGATTTCACCGAATTGGTCATAAAGATAGTCCCCGATTAAGCGATGGATCGGATTCGGTTTTCCCAGAACCCAAAACCCAAAACCCAAAACCTATTCTATAAGCCCTTTTC
The DNA here is from genome assembly GCA_964398095.1 of uncultured Desulfobacca sp. GTDB lineage: Bacteria > Desulfobacterota > Desulfobaccia > Desulfobaccales > 0-14-0-80-60-11 > 0-14-0-80-60-11. The sequence goes on along the minus strand of CAYNMI010000088.1, from coordinate 8,587 downwards.
CCCTCAATAGCGGTATGGGATCTACTAAGTGCCCCGCCAGCCACTGCTTCACGTCCGGGTGCCCCAGGGCCAGGCCGATGAGTTCGGTGAAGTAGAAGACCGGCAGATAGTAATCCTTCTGGAACTGCTTGCCGATCCGCCTTTGGGGCATATCCAGGTTGGCCTGGCACATCTGGCAGGAGACCACGAAGCAGTCGGCCCCGGCCCGGAGGGCCCGCTCATAGAGCCGCTGCACCAGGGTGTCGATGATATCCGGCCGGGCCACGGCCAGGCCGGCCCCGCAGCAGTCGGTCTTGAAGGACCAGTCCAGGGGCTCGCCCCCCAGGACCTGGAGGAGCCGCTCCAGACCCTGGGGATTTTCCGCGTCCCGTTTATCCGTGACCGCGGGGGGCCGGGCCACCAGGCAGCCGTAATAGCCCACGGCCTTGAGGCCCGTCAAGGGCCGCACCACCTGGGGGGCCAGGTCTTGGAGATACGTCTCCTGGGTGAGGTAGTCCAGCAGGTCCCAGACCTTGATGCCACCCTGGTAGGGGATGCCGAGATGCGCGCCTTCGGGGCCTTTGAGGGCCTTTTCCGCCACCTTGAGGCGGTTGAAACACAGGGCGCAGGGCACCACCACATCCCGGCCCGCGGTCTCCGCCAGGGCCAGGTTGCGGGCCGGCAGGGCCAGGGACAGGTCGTGGTCGGTGCTGTGGGCCGCGGTGGCCCCGCAGCAGTTCCAGTCTTCCAGTTCCTCCAGTTCCAGGTTAAGGAGCTTGGAGACGCCCCCGATGGACGCGGCATAGTCGATGGCGGTTCCCTCCAGGGAACAGCCCGGATAGTAGCTTACTTTCACGGCTTTTCCTGTGCTTTCGGCAAGGGCGATTTCTTGAAAAGGTCCTTAATTTCCTGGGCGCCGGCCAGCGGCTTGGGCCGGCGCAACCTCAGGCGGCGGCGCCGGGCCAGTTCCCAGGCCATACGCAGGTCCTCCATGAGGGCCCCGGACATAAGTTTTTTCACGGTGCCGCCGGCCCGCCATTGATAGAGGCCCAGGAGCAAGGGCTCCGACAGGCGCCCGCCCGCCAGGCGCACCGTATCCAGAAAAGTCTGGTGAAAGCGGGTGACGCCGGGTTGCGGCGAGGCCTGGCCCCGCCGGATGGCCTCCTCCTTCAGCCAGTCCATCACCCCGGCGATGTCGATCTGGTTGGGGCAGCGGGTGGTGCAGGTCTCGCACGCGGAGCACACCCAGATGGTGCGGCAGCCCAGCACCCGGGCCTCCTGACCCAGAAGGGCCAGCCGGATGACCTGGTCGGGGTAAAAATCCATGGCGAAGGTCAGGGGGCAGCCGCCGGAGCACTTTTTGCACTGGTAGCAGGCCGAGACGCTGGTCCGTGCGGTCAGGGCTTCGGCCAGGGAGAACGCCGGTTCCAAGGGTTCTGTGAAGGTATTTAGCATATGGCTGACTCAATCATGGGGCGCATGGCCTGAATTAAGTTCAAAGATAGGACATTTTGGGGACCCGAGCGATTCCGCCCCGGTGCGCCGGCCTCGGGCTCGAGTCTTCTGATAAACTCGAGATCAGTAAATGCCCTCCGCCTCTTCCACCGCCCTAAAAGATATCTTCGCCGGCGCCAGTGGACAAGTCCATAAATCCTGATTTCCGCGTCAGAGATTTTCCTACAAGCGATCATCGGCCCGGCCGCGGCGGTTATTGCCAGGCACGCCCTGTAGTGGTTGAATGACGGCAAGGCGATGGCCGGGACCACCCTTATGGGTCAATATTTCTTATATTAGACTATAGATATATTATAATACTTAAATAATGTTCCGCAATGAAATTTTGGGCGTATCCTGATAAAATGTCATCAAGCCTCCTCAGCCTTCAGACCGGCCGGATGGGGCCATTTCTTATCCCTTGGGGACGCTAGACCGATATAAAGGTAAGCCTCGAATCCGGGCCGCCTGGGCTGCATCTCTTAGACTAAACCGGGCCCGACTTTTTTCTGAGCCGGGACAGTTCACGATCGTGGAAAAACATCACAGCTGCCTCAATACCAGAGTCATTATCGAATATTTCGAGGAACACCTGCCGGAGGCGGCGCCCGCCTTATTGCACGGGCTGGGCCCGCAAATCGCCGCCTTGCCCGAACCCCGGGAATTCCTCCTGGAGATCAACAACTGGGTCTCCAGTGAGGTCGTGATCAAAATGTTCGATAATGCCCGGCGCCTGAGCGGCAACGAGGACATCGCCTTCCACCTCGGCTTTCACGCCGCGGCCCGGAAAAAGTTCAGTTATATCCAGCGGATCATCCTGTTCGCCATGCGGAATCCCCGGCTCGGCCTGAAACGCGTGCAGGCGATCAATGACAAGTTCAATAAGAATAAAACCATAGAAATCGTGGATCTCCGGCGGGACCGGGCGATTATCCGGCTTCACTGGCTCCGGCACATTCCCGGCATCATGGATTTTTGCCGGTTCAACCAGGGAATCTACTCCGGCATCTTTACGGTTTGGAACCTGCCGCCGGGCCAGGTGGTGGAAACCCAGTGCTTTTTCAAGGGGGACGACTATTGCGAATACCACCTGAAATGGGAAAAGCCGTCTTTCCTCCGGAAATCCTGGCGGCGCCTGCTGATGCCCTGGTCTTTGCTCAGGTCCACCATCGAGGAACTGGAGTGGGACAAAGAGCTGCTGAAACACAAGTTTAACGAAATTCACGCCTTAAACCTGCAACTGCGGGAAAAAATCGACCATCTCCTCTGCCTGCACCAAACCAGCAACGCCGCCCTGTCCCTGATCCATCTGGACGACATCGTGCGGTCCTGCTTGGAACTCCTCATCCAATTCACCAAACTGGACCGGCTGGCGGTCTTCCTCCTGGATGACCAGGAACAGACGCTCTCCGTCCAGGAGGCCGTCGGGGTCGACCCCGAACTGGTGGGCCAGGTGCGGGGCTGGCGGATATCCCTCTTTGATCCGGATCAGCTCGTGGCCCGAGTGGCCTTGAACAACAACCTGGCGGTTTTTTCCCAGGGTAAGGACGGGGAAGCAGGCCAGTGGGACCCGGTGCTCAGCGCCCTCAAGTTCCCCGCCGGCCTGGCGGCCCCCCTGATGGTGCGCCACAAGATTATCGGCGTGCTGCTGGCCGGAGTGCCGCCTCAGGGCGGGGTTACCGAAGCGGATCAGGAATTCATTACCGGCTTCGCCAACCAGTTGGCCATCGCCCTGGAGAACGCCCGGCTCTATGACCAGTTGGAAAAATCGGAGCGCCAGTACCGGGGCCTGGTGGAAAACGCCCATGAGGGCATCTGGGTCGTGGCGGTGGACGGCCGCATCAAGTTCGCCAATCGGCGCATGGAAGAGATCACCGGCGAGGTCAACCTGGCCGGCCACCACCTGGCGGAATTCTGGGACCCGGAAACCCACCGGAGCGTGAAAACGGTTTTGGCCAAGAACCGGGAGGGCCAAGTGGTGCAAAGAGAATTGGAGATCCTCTCCCGCGACCGCGGCCCGGTGGCGGTGATCATGAGCTCCGTGCCCCTGATGGAAAATGGCCGGTTTCTGGGCGCCTTTGCCATGTTCAACGATATCAGCGAACAGAAGGCCCTGGAAAAGCAGGTCCGGCAGCATCAGAAGATGCAGGCCATCGGCACCCTGGCCGGCGGCATTGCCCATAATTTCAATAACCTGCTCATGAATATCATGGGTTTGACCGGCTTGATCCTGGCCGGCACGGACCCCGGCCACCCGAACCGGGCCGACTTGCAGCTCATTGAACAGGAGGTGGTGAAAGGCTCGGCGCTCACCAAGCAGTTGCTGTCCCTGGGCCGGGGCGGCCAACCCACCCCCCGGGCCGTCGATCTCAATGCCCTCCTGGATAAGGCCGCCGAACTGTTTTGCCGGACCCGGAGCGATATTACCATCACCCGCCAGCTTTCTCCCCATCTGCCTCCCGTGGAAGTGGACGCGGGTCAGATGGAGCAGGTGCTGCTTAATCTGTTCGTCAATGCCTGGCAGGCCATGTCCCGGCAGGGGGAGATGACCCTGACGAGCCGGGAGGAGACGCTTTCCGAGGCCTTTTGTGAGCCCTACGGGCGGCCGGGGGGCCGCTATGCGCACCTCAGCCTCACCGATACCGGCCACGGCATGGATGAGGCGACCATGACCCGGATTTTCGAGCCTTTCTTCACCACCAAGGACGTGGGCCAGGGCACCGGCTTGGGGCTGGCCACGGTGTATGCCATTATCAAGAACCACCGGGGTTTCATCCGGGTGGACAGTCAGCCGGGCCAGGGCACCACCTTCCACCTCTTTTTGCCGGTGTCCACCAAACCGGTGGCATCCGAGCCCTCCCGGGACGAGGCCTGCATCCGGGGATCAAACACGATTCTGGTGGCGGATGACGAAGACAGCGTCAGGATGGTGGCCGAGAGGATATTGGCGCAACTGGGTTACCAGGTCCTGGTGGCCCCAAACGGTGATCAGGCCCTGGAGATTTTCCGCCGGGAGGGGCGCGGCATCGATCTGGTGATCCTGGATATGGTCATGCCCGGCATGGGAGGGGCTGAAACCTACCATAAGCTGCGGGAGATCGACCCGGAAGCCCGGGTATTGCTGTCCAGCGGCTACTGCCTGGATGAAGAGGCCCAAGAGCTCATGGCGGCGGGGGCCCGGGGGTTCATTCAAAAGCCCTACCGCATTGCCGCCCTGTCGCACCAACTGGCGGAAATCCTGAAAAAATCCTAGTGGAGCGTTTCCTAGTTAGCTGGATTTAAAATCAGGCTGGAGGCGCGGATTTGGCAGTTTAAGTCCCCCTTTTCTAAAGGGAGATTTAGGGGGATTTTAAGGGTTTACCAAAATCCCCCCTGACCCCCCTTTAAGAAAGGGGGGAAAAGACCCGCTTTGCCGGGGTCGCTTTAATTCTGAAACACACCACTAGAACCTGTTGAGCCTCTTGCAAATATCTCCATGCCTGTCATTCTGAGGGCGCGGCGCTCAGGATGACAAATTAGAGGAATCTTAGGCTTTGCACCGGCTTCTAAAAGTTTTGGGAGGACCGCCCGGCCTCGGCCTGGCGGCAATATTGCCGGCCCCGGCGGGTTGCAACTTTGCCGAATGATGATTAAGTTTATAAAACCAGTCCATGGGAGAAGGGAGAGGCGCGGCAATGTTACCTTTCAAGAGGATTCTCTGTCCCACTGACTTTAGCGAACCTGCCTTGACCGCCTTGAAACGCGCCGAGGAACTGGCCCGGCATTTTGGCGCGGAACTGCTGGTGGCCCATGCCATTCCGCCGGTGCCGGGTCCCCATCTGTACCCGTATCCGCCGGTAGACTCCGATTTCGATGTGCCCTTGTATCAGCAAGAGCTGGCGATGTATGCGGAAAAACTGCTCAAGGACCTGGTGTCCCACCGGGTGTCCCCGGAAGTGCGAACCCGGGACCAGGTGACCACCGGGGAGGCCGCCCCGGAAATCATCCGGATCGCTACCCAGGAACACGTGGACCTCATCGTTATCGCCTCCCACGGCCTGACGGGCTGGCGGCGGCTGGTCCACGGCTCCGTGACCGAACAGGTGGTGCGGCACGCTCCCTGTCCGGTCCTGATCATCATGGCCCCAAGCGACGCGGCAACCTGATACTGAATTGTAGCCAGGCGCATAGTTTTCTTTCAGTTTTTTGGGGACGCCGGCGTCTCCCGGGTGCGGCGCCGGTTAAACGTTCATGATCGCAGCTAGCGGCCACCCCCGAAAATGAAAATCTTTGGTAGGGGCGAGCCGGCGGCTTGCCCCTACGGTGGAACTTTCACGGCAAAGCCTGCGGCTAGCAAACCATCATTTTCACGGACTCGCTCCCAGGCGTCAAATGCCCAGTTGCGTATCCTGAGGACATGGGCCATAATGGCCGAATATGAACTTTGTGGAGGAGGTTGGTGATGACCAAAGTAGCGATTAACGGCATGGGAAGGATTGGCAGGGCGGCCTTCAAGATCGTCATGGACCGGCCCGAATTGGAACTGGTGGCGGTCAACGACCTCATGGACCTGAATAATCTGGTCTATCTGCTGAATTATGACACCGTCTACGGCGTCTATAAGCATCGGGTGACCGTGAGCGGTGGCAACCTGGTGGTGGACGGCAAGTCCATAAAATATTTGAGTGTCAAAGACCCGGCCCAACTCCCCTGGAAAGACCTGGGGGTGGAAATCGCCATGGAGTGCACCGGGTTCTTTACCCAATCGGAAGGATTGAGCAAACATCTGGCCGCGGGGGCCAAGTACGCGGTGCTGTCGGCGCCCCCCAAGGGCGGCGACGTCTGCTGCATCGTCCACGGCGTCACCCTGCCCGAGGCCGACGACCGCATGATCTCTTGCGCCTCCTGCACCACCAACTGCATCACCCCGGTGGTGGAGATCATGGGGCGGCGGATCGGCATTAAAAAGGCCTTGATGACCACCATCCACGCCTATACCTCCTCCCAGGCCATCGTGGACGGACCCAGCAAGAAATTCCGGCGCGGCCGGGCCGGCGCGGCCAACCTGGTGCCCACGTCCACGGGCGCGGCCGTGGCCACCACCAATGTCCTGCCCCAGCTTAAGGGCAAGTTTGACGGCACCGCGGTCCGCTGTCCCGTACCCTCCGGCTCCCTGGCGGATCTGGTGTTCTTGACCGAACGGCCTACTACGGTGGAAGAAGTCAATAAGATCTACAAGGAAGAGGCCGAAGGCCGCTATAAGGATATCCTGGAATACGCCCAAGATGAAATCGTCTCATCCGATATCATCATGAACCCCCATGCCTCCATTTTTGACCCCAGCATGACCCAGGTGGTGGACGGCGACCTGGTCAAGGTGATGAGCTGGTACGACAATGAATGGGGCTATACCAACCAGTTGATCCGGGAGGTTGTGCGGCTCGCCAAAGTAGGCTGAGCCGGGGCCGGACTCGGCCTGGTCCCGTCAGTTCCCCCCGCCCCCGTTGCCGCGCGGGAGGGGGGCGGCCGGGGGCGCTCCGGGAGGTTGCCGCCCCGCCCCCGCCGAACCCGGGCGCCGGGGATACCTTCTCCGGCCTTCAGGTCTGGCGGCCCGCCGTTACCGCCCCGAAGATCCCGGCCGCAGGGAGAGGCCGGCCAGCCGGCCGGTTCCCCGCCAGGAGGTTGTCCATCGATTGAGCTTACCTGACGCCAAACGCATCCCGTAAGGAGGGGAATATGAGAATATTCACCCGTGATGAGCTGCGCACTCTCACCACGTCGCCCCAGGCGCCGTGTGTGTCCATCTATATGCCCACCCACCGGGTTTCCACCCAAAATCAACAGGACCGCACCCGGCTGAAGAACCTGATCCGCCAGGCCCAGGAATCCCTCCAGGCCTACGGCCTGCGCCCCGGCGCCGCGGAGGCCCTCCTGGAACCGGCCGCCGGCCTCCTGGGGGCCATCCCGTTCTGGAAAGACAAACAGGACGGGCTGGCGCTGTTCATCTCCCCCGGGGAGTTCCGCTACTATCAACTGCCCACCGCCTTCGAGTCCCTGGTGGTGGTGGCCCACCGGTTTCACATCAAGCCGCTGCTCACCTTCCTGGGCGGCAATGAATTTTTCGTCCTGGCCCTGAGCCAGAATGCAGTGCGGCTCTTCGAGGGGTCCCGGCTCGGCCTCAGCGCCATCGACGACCCGGAGGGGGTGCCCAAGAGCCTGGCCGACGCCCTGAAATACGATGAACTGATCAAGCAGGTGCAATTCCGCACCGGCACCGGGTCGGGCGGCGCCCGGGGCGAGCGCGCCGCCATGTTTCACGGCCAGAGCGCCGATGATACCAAAGATCGCCTCCTGCGGTACTTCCGCCAGATTGACCAGGGTCTGCAAGACTTCCTGCGGGAGGCCCAGGCCCCCCTGGTCCTGGCGGGGGTGGAGTATCTCCTGCCCATTTACAAGGAAGCCAACACCTACCCGCACCTGCTGGACGAAGGCATTACCGGCAACCCCGAAGGGGTGAGCCCCGAGGACCTGCACCGCCAGGCCTGGGCCCTGGTGCAGCCCCACTTCCAGCGGGAGCAGGAGCAGGCCGCGGCCCGCTACCGGCAGTTGGCGGGCACCGGCCGGACCTCCCGGGACCCCCGGGAGATCGTGCCCGCGGCGTATCATGGCCGGGTGGAGTTCCTGTTCGTGGCGGTGGGCCGCCAGCAATGGGGGGATTACGACCCCGGGGCCAACCAGGTCCACGTCCACCCCGAGGCCCAGACCGGCAGCTTCGATCTCCTGGACCTGGCCGCGGCCCAAACCCTGCTGCACGGCGGCGCGGTCTATGCCGTGGAGCCCGCCGCGGTGCCGGAGGAGGCCCTCCTGGCCGCGGTCTTCCGGTATTGATACGGATTTGCCTTCAAAAAGTAATTTTGGGTAGCCGCAGGCTTTAGTTTACTCCTGCACAGGCGAGACGCCTGTGCCACCGTTTGATTGCGAGATGGTATGAGGTCCAACTGGGGGTTTTCCCGGGGCCTTGAGCTTTAGCGTGAAAACCAAATCCCCCTAAATCCCCCTTTGCTAAAGGGGGACTTTGAACCCCCCTTTGAAAAAGGGGGGCAGGGGGGATTTTTCATCCCCGGGGGTGAGACAC
>CAYNMI010000087.1:0-9064 GCA_964398095.1 uncultured Desulfobacca sp. | reverse complement strand
CCACCAGACCCAGGTCCATCAGGGTGTAGCCGTTCAGGGCCCCGGCGCATAACTGCCGGGGGCTGCGGTAACCGGTGCGGCCCCCTTCCTGGTAGAAGGGCGCCAGGTTGCCGCTGGTATCGTTCAAGACCATGCCCAGATAACGAAAGTTGGTGTTGGGCAAAACGATGGCCCAATCCCCCTGGGCCAGGGTCAGGGCCGCGCCGTCGTAGGTGATGGTGCCGGCGGTGGCGTTGTCGTCATTGTTGGCGGTGAGGGCCCGGACCAACCCCCGGGAAGCCCCGCTGAGGATCAGGAGGCCGGCCCCCGCCAGTTCGTTGGCGGTGAACCCGTAACCGATGTTGGCGCCGTTGGCGTTGTTCCGCAGGGTGACCACCTGGCTGTCCTGGGAGGCCACCCGCATCACCGGCATGCCTTTCAGGGAGAAGATGGCGTCATTGGATCCCGCCAGGGCATAGACCGCATACCACTGGTCGGACTTCTCGGCGCCCCAGAGGTTGCCGGCGGTGGCCAGGTTCAGGCTCACCGGGGCGGCATTCTCCCGGTAGCGGCCATCGCTCAGGCCCCCATCCACCCAGTGGCCCCGGGCCAGGGGGGAAGGAAAGCCGCAGAGCAGCACCCGGGCCTTGCAGTCGGCCGTGGCCTGGACCTGCAGGGTGGCGCTGTCCACGTATTCCAGGCCGGGACCCCGGGTGAGCCCAAAGCCCTCCAGCACCGCCTGCTCGATCTTGGCGAAATCGCCCTTTAAAATAACCTGGCGGCCGGTGCCGCTGCCCCATTTGCTTTGGGGAAGGTCTATCAGAGACATGGATTAACCTCTCTTTGCCTGTTGGGAATATGGCGGGGAGCCGGGCCCTGACTCTCCCCGGAATTACTCGCCCTCCGCCCGATAGGCCCAGTTGGCGTCATAGGCGCTGGCCACGTCGATGGCCCAGGCGTCGTCGGCGCTCCCCGGGGCGTCCACCGCCCAGAACCAGGAGGTGTTCAGGGGCCGGTCCAGGCTCAGGCGCACCCTCCGCCCCCCCAGGTCCAGGTCTTTGCCGCTTACGGTAAACTCGGCCTGATCCAACCCGTGAAAGTCCGAAGACACCGCCACCGTGTCTCCCAGCTCCAGCCGCACCCCTTCCAGCCAGGTCTCCACCTCGGCCAGCTCCCGGGGCGCCGCCAGCCGGGCCAGCAGCCGGGACACCAGGAGTTGGGCCGTCTCCGGGTCTTCCAGGATCACCGGCGCGCCGTAACGAAAATCCAGGTCCAGGGCCGCCTCTCCCCAGGCGCTGATGGCCGCCGCCGCCCGGGCCTCGGCATATTTGCTGTTGTCCTGGTCATAGTCGGCGTAGAGCACCCGCACCAGGTTCTTGGGGCCGGTCTGCTCATAGCCCAGGGTGAGCGAGCGGGTCTGGGCCGGCGACAGCCTCACCAGGTGGTCCAGGAGGACGAAATCTATGAGGCGCTGCCACCAAGTCCAGTCCCCCGCGGCCTTGCCGTATTCCAGGGCCGCACCCAGCATGGCCGTAACCGCCTCCAGGGTCCCCATCGGGCTCATGGCCAGATAGTTGGGGGCATAATCCCAGACATCCACCGCCTCGCAGTAATGAAAAGGGATCAGGTCGGCGTTGAGCAGGTTGGGCTTCTCGTCCCCGGTATGGGCGAAGACCCAGGCCATCAAGGCGTCAAAATGTTCCCCGTCTTCGGGCTTGGCCGGGAAGACGTAAGCCTGGCCGGCCGCGCCATGGACAGCCAGGCCACAGGCCCGAATCACCAGGGCGTTGAGCCAGGCGTAGTGGTAGTCGCTCTTATACCCCCCATAAACCGGGTCCAGGCGATTTTCCCGGAGATCGTCCAAAAGCCGCCGGGCCCAGGTGGCGGCTAACTCGCAGCCGTTCCGCAGGTAGATAAAGAGACATCCCAGGGCGATGGCCGCGGTCTGCCCCGGATCATACGCCCCGTAGGTGAAGCCGAACTCCGAAAACTGGGTCGGGACCTGCCAGCCGGTGCCGTCCGCCGCCCCGTAGGCATCGATCCAACTGAGCCAATTGAGTAAAACCGCTTCGGCCGCGGCATCGTTGCTCAGGAAGAAATATTCCGCCAGGCGCAGGAAGGCCCAGTACTGGCCCAGGCCGCAGCCCACTTCCGGGTAGGCCGAGCCGTTTAAGAAGCCCTGCACGATGTCCCAGGCGCTGCCGTATTCGGCCGCGGGCACCGCCCGCCGTTCATATTTGAAGTAGTCCAGGGAGAAAACCCCGCCGGTGCCCACATGCAAGTCGGCAGTGTTGTTGATCCCGGCCCCTGCCTGCAGGGCATCGTCTCCCAGGAGCACCTTGTCTTTCACCTTGTAGATCTTGCCGTCGGTGCAGGAGACGATCCAGGTGAGCAGGTGATAGTTGCCGTCCAGGACCCCGGCGATGTCGGAGTAAGCCTCGCCGGCCGAGGTGGTCACTCGGAGTTGCAGGGCGGTGTCGCCCGCGCCCTTGCTTTGAATCACCCAGCCGTCGGAGCCCATTTTGTCCAGGAACCACTGATAATCCGAGGTCTGGGGCGATCCTTTGACAATGATCGTCACAGAGAAATCTTGACTGCCCGGTTCGAACCGGGCATTGCTGGGCAGGCTGGCCTGGGCCGAGCCGTCAAAAGCTACGGCGGTGGGCCCCGGCTGGCAGACGCCGGCGGTGTAGGTTGGGTTGCCGCCGCTCCACCCCAGGGTGTGGCCGTTGCCGGACGCGTCGGTGAGAGCGCCGTTGAAGTGCCAGACCCCGGACACCGTGCCGAAATTCCGGAACCGCGGCCACCAGGAGAAGCGGCCGAAATCCTCACAGCCGCACAGGGCGATGTTTTCCACGTCATTGCGGGTGTGGACCGGCATGATGGGTCCCGGCAACCCGCCGTAGCGCCCGGTGAATTCCGCCTGGGCGTCTATGTGCACCTGGAGATAGGTTTGGGTAAGGTCCAGGGCCCCCGCCAGGTAAGGGGACAGGGGTTGGACGTAATGCACCAGGGTGGGACCCCGCCAGGGGTTCTGGCCGTAAGGGGTCAGGGAAATGGCCAGGCGGGGGGCGTAAGGATAAGGGTCCGCGGCCGTAAGGTTCAGGGCCACGTCATCCAGCCACCACTCGTGCTCCACCAGGCCCTGCTGCTCCATCTTGAATTCCAGGGTCCTGAGACGCGTCGCCCCGGCAAAGGTCACGTGCTCCCCGAACTTGAGGTCGGTGACATAAAACGTCCCGTTGCTGGGGGGCGCCGCGGGCACGCCGATATCCACCACCTGGAGGGGATGGGTGAGGGGGGACGTCCCCGATTCCAGCGTCATCTCACCCAAAGTCACGCTCACCCGCTGCCAGACGCCCACCTGGACCGTTACATCCCGGTGAAAATAGCTGCCCTGGGCGTCCTTGACCTTGACCCGGATAGTGAGGGAGTCGATCCCGCTCACCACGGGCTTGATAAGGAAATTGACGTTGATCTGCCCGGTGGAGTTGCAGTTCGAGGTATCGATGCCGGCCCACACCCCGAAGGCGGTGACAGAGGACGACATGGCCCAGGTGATCTGCCGCTGGGTGTAAAAGGTCTCCCCCAAAAGAATTTCGGTTTCTTCCCGGGTGCCGATGGTGATGTCGCTGGCGTCCTGCTGGTTGGTGGAGTACCAACTCCCCCACATGGCCCGGACCCGGTCCCCGTCGTCGATGATATTGTCCCGGCCCCAGAACTGGCTGAAAGGCAGGTCAAAGGCCGTGGCCGCGCTAAAGCGGTCCGGAATGGCGTGGATATACGTGTGTGCGGGCGCCCAGGCGTCCGGATCATCCGAACTGGAGTCGTTCAGGGTCACCAGGAGGCGCCGGGGGTGGATGGCGGGCTCGCCGCCCCAAAACATCCAGAAATCCCCTGCCGCCAGGTCGGTGCCGTCTCCGGCCTCCCAGGCGACCGCCAGATCGTCCACCAGGGTCACCGGGTGCTGCCGGTCCCCGCTAATGAGGCCGGTTGCCGCCCAGGTGAGGCCGCCGTCCTGGGACCAGCGAAAGGTGGCCGCCCCCACTGCGCCGGTGGTCTCGATCTGCACCACAAACCGCTGTTTTTCCTGCTTGGCATAGTCCCCCAGGAGCAGCAGGGTGGCGCCGCCGCTGCCGATCTTGGTCAGGTTGTGCAGGCGGCTGGTGCTGCCCACCCCTTGCAGGGTAAAGGTGAGGCGGTCCATAGACTTGAAGGGTTCATCGGCCAGGGACCAGTCCAGGCCGTAGCCGAACCAGGCCGCGTCCTGGGTGGTGGGGAGCGTCGCCTTCACATGCAGGACCCGGCCGCTACGGCCCGCCGCCAGCTCGCTCTGAAAGGTCTGAAAGGCCGTGTCCCCGGTAGTGGCGTCCCGATAGAGCAGGTGCGCCCCCCGGTCCCACTGCTGCCGCTCAAAGTCATCATGCATCAACGGCGAGGTGCGAGACTCCTCCCGGGTCTCAAAGGCATCCCACAGGAACCGGATCAGCGGCCCATAATCCTCCCCCCGCTCCCGCCCCGCCAGGTGCAGCAAGACCATCAGGTCCAGCATCCGGTCCACCGCAAAGTCATAGGTGTAGTCATCCCGGGTCCGGTAGGCCCGGCGGATGCAGGGATAATTGTTCAGCGGTTCATATTTAAGGGCCATCTCTCCGGTAGCATAAATATAGTAGAGCTGCACCGGGGTCCCCGCCGGCAGCACCGTCCCCAGGGTGAGGGTCGTCAGGTCCCCTTCATTGACAAAGGACCCGCCCACATAGTAATTGGTGAGGTCTCCGCCCATGGGGTCGGCCCAAAAGCCTGCCCAGGGGAACTGGGTCTCCAGCCGCCACACCCCCCGCACCCAGCAGACCTGGCCGCCGCCGGGATTGGGGACCGTGATCGCCACCCGGCCATCGGCCCCCACCGTGGCCGCGGCCTGATCCCAGTTGCCGGCCACCGCCTCCTGGAGCGGGGTCCCGCCCATATTGTCGAAGACCCAGTTAAATTGTGCTGCCCGGGTCCATTGAATCCGTCCCATAATCATCCCTTGCTGTAAAATCGCATCTTTTCAACCGTTGGCGGCGCTGGCGCGTCTTTTGTTGTTACCGAAAACTGAAAACTGAAAACCGAAAACCGGCCTCAATCCTCGCCCAGGTACGCCCCGATCTTGATCTCGCCGAAATCGATCCAGAGATCATAGAGGCACCGGCGGACGATCTCCCGGATGGCCTGGGCCGCGATGAGATTCTCAAACCTCACCCCTACGGCGTATTCGGGGGTGAGGCTCTTGGCCAAGGCAAAGGAGTCCTGGTGGATGGCCTGGCCGAGATCCACTTCCGCCAGGATGTCGGCCACTATGTCCACCGGATGAGTGGTGTGATCCTTGACCACCCGGGCCTCGACCCCGGCGTTCTTGCCGCTCACCTGAATCAGGCCCGTGCTGGCGTCCGCGGTCACCCGGTCGTCGTCCTCTTCCCCGTCGAGATAGACCGCGGTGATCGCTTCGAAAGGCGCGCCAAAGACCTGGCAGTGGTAAACCGGGGGGAACGCCGTGAAACTCCAGCGATCCCCCGCCACCAAGTCCGTCCCCACCCCCGACTCCCAATACACCGACAGGCCCTGCTCCAACCCCAGCGGTTGATCAGCCCCCACCGTCACCAGACCCGCCTTCTGCCAGCTCTGACCCTGATCCAGGGACCATTTGAAGGTGGCGCTTCCCACTTCGCCGCTGGTCTCCGCCTCCAGGAGATACGTTTGGGGGTAGTCACCCCGGTAGGTCCCCAGGAGGTTCAAGGCGGCGCTGCCGCTGCCGGTCATGCCGATGTCGCTGAGGGCCGCCGGCACCACCTTGATAAGCTCCCCCCGGGCCAGGTAGGTGCCCCGCATGAACGGCCGGCGTTCGCCTGTGGCGGCCGGGGTCCCGATCATCTGCTTGAGCCCCGCGGCCACCCGGTCCTGGCTCTCCAGGCGGACGCGATGCGGCTGACTCCAGCCGTGGGCCATCCCCGCCAGGTCCTGCACCACCCCCTGGTAGAGCAACTGCCAGGTCACCGTGCCGTCTGCCAGTTCCCAGCCGAGATCCAGGGCCAGTTGCTTTTGGCTCCAGTCCACCCCTTGAAGATAGGAATTGCCGGGCCGGTTCAGCCATTGTCCCAGCCGGTTATCCAGGAGCAGGACGTGAGCCGCGGTCAGGAGTTCACTGAAATCCCGGGCCAGTTCCACCTGCAACCCCCCCGGATCGATGATCTCCTGCTCCGGGAGGGTGAGCCGCCCGGCCAGGCTGAACCCTGCCAGACAACCCGGGCCGTCCGCGGCGTAGCTCTCAAAACCGCCGTCCGGGTTTTGATCCGCGGCATAAGCCGAGAAGGCATCCGCCTCCCCGGCCTCATCCAGCCCCCAGGCCCGGATGGTTTCGTGAAAATCCACTTTCACCTGAAAATATGGGGCCAGGGAAATATCCTGGCCCGACGCCACCGGCCCAAAAGCCGCCTGGGCCACGGCGTCCGGCGTCTCCCCGGCGCGGTGCCAAACCTCCACCTCCATGTGCCCCGCGGGCTCTTCCCAGGTCGGGGTCGCCTCGTCCAGATAGGGCGAAAAGGCTTGGACCACCGGGGAGGTCCAGGCGCCGGAAGTAAAGTAGCCGTCAGCCATCGCCAGTTTTCCCGGTTCCCCGCCATAGGCCGTCTGGATAAACTCTCCGCAGCCCGGCGCCAGCCCATAGTCCAGCTCAAAAGGGGCGAGCACCGCCTTCACCCGGGGCCGGGCGCCCCGGCAACGGGCCTCTTCCCGTAAATAATCCGCTCCAACTTGCCGCATTTATGCCCTCTTAACCATTCGAACGGCAGGATTTTATCTGCTCACCACTCACCGCTCACTGCTTACTGTTTACTGCTCACTGCTCACTGAACCTCAGACCTCTTCCAGGGTTATGCTCCCGGACCAGAACCCGGGCGCCACTTCCTTAAAATCCAGGTCATTGGTCCAGGCCCCGGTGAAGGTCAGGGGCCCGGTCCCATCCCGGAAAAAATCGATATCCGCCTGGGCCTGCTTCATGGCCGCCAGGACCTCCTTCTGGGCCGCGGAGATGTACTGGAACTTCAAGACCCACCGCTGCTTCAACCCCCGGAGATAACTCCGCAAGGTGCCGTCCAGGGCCCGTTCCCGGTCCGTCTCGTCCTGGGCCAGTTCCTGATAGTCCCAGGTGAAGTTCACCGGCAGCGTGTAGCTCTGGCGGCTGCCCCCTGGGGGGGTCCATGCCAATCGGGCGTTTGCCATCTCCCCTCCTTACCAGCGGCGGTCCGCTTCCTGCCGGAGAGCCGGCACCAGGTGCCGCTGCACCAACCGGTCCCAGTTCACCCCCGCCACCCCGGCCGCATCCAAAGTCTGGACCTGTATGGTCACGTCAAAGCGGGGCGCGGCTTTGCCCTTGGCAAGATCAAAACTGCCGGTTCTCAGGGCCTCGAAGTTTTTCTCCCCCAGGCGGGCCATGCTCTCCCGGGGGAGGACCCCCTCCCCTTTCTGGGCCATGATGAGCTGCTCGTCGCCCATCAAGGTTCCCGGCGAGATCACCATCCCCTGGTGGGCCTCTACGATCCCCCCCTGGTGAAACCAGCCGCCGATATCCAGGGCCCCGCCCAACAGCGACGACCAGCCGGACCCGGCACCACCCTGACTCCCCACGCTGGTCCCCCAGGCCCCGGCCATCTTTGCCAGGGTATTGAGGAAGTTATCCCCCCACTCCTCCACCGATCCGGAAATGTCCCCAAGGTTTTGCTGCCAGCTCTGGGCCAGGAGGCCGGCGGCAGCCTGACCCTGGGCCGCCAACGCCTCGAACTCAGTCCCGGCCTGGGTCGTCATCTGCTCCAGATTGGCCTGCCACTCCTGGGCGAAGCCGTTCCAGGTATCGTGGAGGGCCTGGGTCTCTGTAGTCCATACGGCCAGACGGGCCTGGCTGTATTGCCGGCTGAGGCTGAGCAGCTCTTCCTGGTAGGCGCGGTAATCGTCCAGTTTCTTCTGGTTCGTTCTGCTCTTCACTTTAGTAGTGGCCATGCTGTCCTCGCTGGGCGCCTTCCAAGACCCGGCGCACCGTGCCCATGAGCAGCCAGGTCTCCAGGCTGAGATCGTTGGCCTTGAAGGGGTAGCCGGCCCGGCTCAACTGGTGCAGGAAGATCAGGTGCCAGGTCCAGGGGGAAATGGCCTCCGGGCGCACGCGCTCGGCACACGCCCCACAGGCCCAGTCGGCAAAGGCCCCGCTCTCGACCCGGCACCGGCGCCGCTCCTCCGGGCCGCAGAGCCGACCCTGGGCCAGCATCTGGAGTTCCCGATCCAGCGGCCAGTCCTGGCGGCCTGCCCCGGCAGCCTCCCTCAGTCCCACTCCGGCTCCCCCCGGGATACCACCCGCAGGCCCTCGAAAACCTGTTGGGCCAGATACGCCACCAGGTCCGGGGCCTCTTCGCCCAGGCGCGCCTTCCAATCCGCATGCCGGGCCGGGTCCAGGGCCGTCTCCCCGCCCTCGGCCGCCATGATAAAATCCCCGGCCCCGAACCCGGTGAGGATCTCCAGGCCGAACTTGAGGCGCGTCTCCCCCAGGCAAAACCGCCGCTCGCCGCCTTCCAGGCGGAAAGCCGAGAGCTGATAGGCCACCCGCTCTTCCGAGGTCGGCCGCCGGTAATGAAGGGTGATCACCGATCCGGAGACCGGGTCTTGGATCGCCAGGCTATGACTTTCCTCTCCCAAAATCCTCGCCATCTTGTCTCCCTGCTCCGCGCCCTTTGCGCCTTTGCGTGAGGCATTTAAGCCGCGTAGCCGCTCACCTGGTTCTGGACGTAAGCCGCCACCGAGCCGTAGGTGTCGTCCTCGAGGATCGCAAATTCCACCTCTTCCCCCAGGCGGCGCTGGTAAACCTTGACCGTAGTGCCCAGCACCGCCACCCGGGGGAAGACCAGCTCCACCTGGTAATTGACCCCTGTCTCATATTCCGGGCCCGTCGCCCTTAAATAAACCCCCAGGGTATCGTTGTCTTTCAGGTTTTGGGCCAGGAGAAAGTCACGGAAATCCCGGTCGAATTTCAGGCTCTGTTCCCGTCCGGTCCTGAAGGCGCGAT
>CAYNMI010000086.1:0-9115 GCA_964398095.1 uncultured Desulfobacca sp. | reverse complement strand
CTGGCCCAGGCCCGCCCGGACCTCAGCCTCTGGGGTCTGGATTTCTCTTACGGCATGATTCGCCGGGCCCGGCCCCGGCAAGCGGCCCTGGCGCCCCGGGCCGCGCCCCGGTGGCTGGTGGCCGATGCCTGTCTCCTGCCGTTTCCGGCCGGGGTTTTCGGCCAGGTCGTGGCCACCTTCACCTTCCATATCTGGCCGTGCCCCGTGGCCGGCCTTGAGGAGCTGCGGCGGGTGGTGGCGCCCGGGGGGCGGGCCTGGGCCTATGAACTGCGCCGGGAGGCCTCCCTGCCGGACCTGCGGGCCTTCGCCCGTGAGACCGGGCTGCCCTTCCTGTTGGTCTATCTGGGTTATCAAATCCTCCGGCGGCAACATGCCCTGCCGGCCGCCGCCTTCACCCGCCTCCTCCGGCAGGCCGCGGGCCCTGACGCCACCTTGCGCCCGGTGCACCACATTTTCTGGCGGGCCGAACTCCCACCGGCCTGACCTTTAGGACGCCGCCAATTCATACCCCGCCATCTTGACCACCCGGTCAAGGTCTTCCCGGGAGATGGGGGCGGCGCTGTCGTAGCTCACCCGGCCGCTGGCCAGGTCCACCTTAATGTTGCTCACCCCCGGCAGACTCCCCAGGGCCTTGGTTATGGCCGCAACGCAGTGGCCGCAACTCATGCCTTTCACGGTGATTTCCGGCATCGTGTCCTCCTGATGGCTTTGTGTGAATCGGCGCGAAACTCCACGCCTATTCCTTTTCTTCGTTTATAGCGATTGCCACAAGTTTTTTCCGATGGCTGTATCCTGGTGAATCGTAGAGGCACAGCGAGCTGTGCCCTCAAACTTCCTGGGGGGCATAGCACGCTATGCCCCTACGCCACGAAATTACTTATGGCAACTATTATATTTTAATCATTTTCTGGCCATTGGCCAGGGCCGGTTCGCAATTCCGGATTGTCAGGGAAAGGGGAGAGACGCCCGCAAAAAAAATCCTGGCGGCCCGGGCCCCGG
This sequence comes from uncultured Desulfobacca sp., assembly GCA_964398095.1. Lineage (GTDB taxonomy): Bacteria > Desulfobacterota > Desulfobaccia > Desulfobaccales > 0-14-0-80-60-11 > 0-14-0-80-60-11. Next base: position 8,116 of record CAYNMI010000086.1, on the reverse strand, counting down.
AGAATCTGCGCCAACCCCGAGACCTGGGCCGCCAGGGCGCCAGGGATAAGAAGCGGGGTGGAAACCCCTTGAAAAAGGACCAGGTCAAGGCGCGGGCGCCGAACCCGGTAAGGTCGGGCGAGGTGTCCCGCCGGGTGGCGGACTGTTTCCCGCCCAAACAAAAATCCTCAATTCCCTGAATGGGGAATTGAGGATTGCACCCGTCTCGCTTGGTCCTCAGGTCGGCGGCGGGCGGTGTCGCGCCGCCCTCTCCGTCCAGCTCACAGGCAGGTCTTCTGGCTCTTGGATCGTCCTACTCCCGGCGCCTTCCCAGGGGTTCAGCCCCCCCAGTGGCCTTCAGCCGGTTTCGTCCCCAATTACAGCGGCGGGACCGCGACGGTATTACACCGTCTTCCCTTTTAGCCCGTTTGGGACCTGTAAGCATCTCCTTTTTAACCCGTGCGGCCCCGGGTGTCAAGGGGAATCGCCGGGCTTCGCCCGAAGACGCAAGTGTTCCGGTCTACCCCCAGGGCCTGGGCCACCGGGGCGCATTTGGCCTGGAGCAGAAACCAGACCCGGGGGTCGCCCAGATGACTCATGGTCTCGAAGTGTCCCATGCCCTTGGCCACAATGAGGCCGGCGGCCGCATAAAGCTCCCGGAAACCGGGGCCGGCCTCGTCCAGCGCCAACCCCACGCTCCGGGCGCCGGTATCCGCCACCGGCTCCAGGGCCGCCCGCAGACCCGAGGCCTCCAGGTCCTCCCGGGTGAGATCGTTTTGGATGGGGCCGCCCTTCACCACGTAGACCACCCGCCATCCCCGGCGGCGTAGGGCGGACACCAGGGGCTGGTCGAAGAACTGCTCCCCGGCATTGTCCGCCAGGTAGAGGAGGAGGCCGGGAGGACCCTCAAGCTCCCGGCGAAACCTCGCCACGTCGGCAATCCCGAACTCCACCCCGGCCAGCATCTGCCGGGTCACCTCCGCTTCTCCCCGGAAAAAATCGATGGCATTACCCACCGCGGCCAGGCGCAGGAGCGCTTCCAGATCGTCGCCGTACGCCGGGGCCAGGCGCCGGTGCATCCGGGCCGCCCAGGCGGTCTCCGCGCTTTTCCGGCCCGCAAAGGGATCGGGGTTCCCGGAGATTTGATAAATGGTGCGCAGAAACCCGCTGGCAATGACCGCGGGGATGGCTTCCGGCCCAAACTCCCGGTCCAGATGATCCCGGGCGGCCTGAGCGGCCTGGCGCTGCACCGCCGGGTCCGGGCTGGCCAGCTCCACGGTCAGGGCCAGCAGCCGTTCCAGACAGGCATAACACTCGGGACAAATTGCCATGGGCCGCATGATTTTCCTTCCCCCTGGACCACGCCATCATGGGATGAGCTTGATCTTACCTTTTCCGGGGTCGGGTTTCAATGCGGGCCGGGGAATCAGCCCCCTCTGGGGCTGGGCGGCTCGGGTGTGAGGAAAAACAACCAGGAGCTGCCGGGTCCGCCGGGTTTATGGAGAAGCTTCCGGAGCTTGAGGAGCCAGCGGTCGCAGACCAGCAGGTAGACATAGCCGCACTTCCGACACAGGTAGCGCCTGCTACCGGGTATGCAATACATCCAGAATTTAAGCCGGAGTCTGGTCAAGTCCTGGCGGCAATCGGGACAGAGGTCAATCCTGCCATCGTGACTGCGATCATCTTCTGGCGCTCTGTCGCTAAGGGTAACGGCCTGGGGCATGGTCGGGCTCCTTTGATTAAAATCACCGCAGTGGAAATGCGGCGGTCCGAAGCTTTTCGGGCCTCAAGCCACGGGGCGCCGGGGCCTTCTCCGGACTTCAACCAAGCTATCGGCAGTTGCAGCTTTTTTCTTAAGGAGAAAAATTAACTGGGGTGGGAGGGAAAGCTTGCTTGAGGGAGGGGTAAGGCGATTTTCCCAATGAAATACATCAGATAATGTGGGGGCGCGCCTGATTATGTCCCCCCACCATTAAGGAGCGCAGGGCTACGCGTCGCCCGGTTTGCGATCCAGGCAAGAAGGTATGCATCTCCCGCCTTGGCGCCCCCGCGGGATCGCCCCGTCGCCAACTCTGGTCCCGGCCAGGTTAATCTATGAAAATCCGGGCGTCCAGGACCGCGGCCCCCTGGCCCTCGTCGAAGACCGCGAAGGGGTTGATGTCCAGTTCCTTGAATTCCGCAAAGTCCAGGACCATCTGGGAGAGGCGCTCCAGGGATTCCACGATGGCCGCCAGGTCCGCCGGGGGTTCCCCCCGAAAGGCCGCCAGGGTGCGGAAGCCCTTGAGTCCCTGGATCATTTTCAAGGCCCAATCCTCGGAGATGGGCGCCAAAGAAAAGTTGACGTCCCGGAAGACCTCCACCGCAGTGCCCCCCAGGCCGAACATCAGGAGCGGCCCGAAAAGCGAATCGCGGCTCATGCCCAGGATCGTCTCCCGGGCCGGGGGCATCATCTTCTGCACTAACAAGCCATGCACCGCGGCCCCGGGATGGGCCCGGGCCACGGAGGCCAGGATCTTCCCGTAGGCCTGCCGCACCGCCTCGCCGGCAGCCAGGTTCAGCTTTACCCCGCCTACGTCGAACTTGTGGATGATATCCGGGGAGACGATTTTCAGGACCACCGGGTAGCCTAACTCCGCGGCCGCCTGGACCGCCTGGTCCTCATTATGGACCCAGACATGGGGCGCCACCGGGAAGCCATAAGCCTGGAAAATCTCGTGGGCCTCGGGCTCCAGGACGAATTTCCGGCCGGCCGCCTTTACCTGGGTCAATACCTCTTGCACCCGGTCGCGGTCGACGTCGATAAAGGTCTTCACTTCGTACCGGTCCCGGCGAATGCTGGCGGCATAGAGGGCCATGGCGCCCAGGCTCCGGGCCGCCTCTTCCGGGAAGTGGTAGTGCGGCAGTTTGGCTTTGGACCAGATGGCCAGGGTTTCCTCGATTTCGCCCAGGGCCATCTGACAGACCACCGTGGGTTTGTGATAGGCCGGGGTCACCTCCGCCACCGTGGAGGCGATGGCGGCCAGGTTAGTCATGAGCTGCGGGGTGGAAATGACGATGACCCCGTCGACGTTGGCGTCCCCCAGGACGCTTTCCAGGGCAGTGCGGTAGCGGTCCTCCCGGGCGTCCCCCAGTACATCCACGGGGTTGTGGATGTTGGCTGCGGCCGGCAGTTCGGCCTTGAGCCAGCCCAGGGTGTTTTCCTGGAATTCCGCCATTTCCAGGCCGTAGCGCACCGCGGCGTCGGTGGTCATAATGCCCAGGCCGCCGGCATTGGTGATGATAGCCACCCTGTTCCCCTGGGGGAGCGGCTGCGTGGAAAAGGCCAGGGCATAGTCGAACAGCTCCTCCAGGGATTCCACCCGGAGGACGCCGCATTGGGCGAACAGGGCGTCGTAGGCCTCGTCGGAGCCCGCCAACGCCCCGGTGTGGGATGAGGCCGCCCGGGCCCCGGCCGCGGTCCTCCCGGACTTGATGGCCAGGATGGGTTTCTTGTTGCCCGCCTCGCCGGTGATCTCCCGGGCCAGTTGGAAAAATTTCTTCGGGTCCGTCAGATCTTCCAGGTAGAAGGCAATGACGTCCGTCTGCGGGTCATCCTTCAGGTAAGCCAGGAAGTCGTTTTCATTGAGGTCGGCCTTGTTGCCCACGGACACGAACTTGGACAGGCCGATCTCTTCTCCCTGGGCGTATTCCAGGGCCGCCACCCCCACCGCGCCGCTCTGGGACACCAGGGCGATGTTGCCGGGGCGGGGCATCAGCCGGGCAAAAGAGCCGTTGAGAGAGACCTGGGGGTCGGTGTTGATGATGCCCAGGCAGTTGGGGCCCAGCAGCCGGATGCCGTTTCTCCGGGCGGTCTCCAGCACCGCCTGCTCGGCCTCCACCCCGGCGCCCCCGAGTTCCTTGAAGCCCGCGGTGATGACGATGGCCGCCTTGATCCCTTTTTGGCCGCATTCCTCCATGACCGCGGGCACCAAGGCGCTGGGCACGATGATGATGCTCAGGTCCACGGCATCCGGGATGTCCAGGACGGAAGGAAAAGCCTTGACGCTCATGACGCTGGGCGCCTTGGGGTTCACCGGGTAGACCACCCCGGCATAGCCATGCCTGAACACATTGGCAAAGACCGCCTGGCCCACGCTGCCCACCCGGTTGGTGGCGCCGATCACCGCCACTGCCCGGGGTGCAAAGAGGACGCGGAGATTTTGAGGAGAGGATGCCATCTTATCGCCTTTCGGTTCTGATTAGCTTTACTCGTTGCCCTAAGAGCCTCTTGCAAAATGTCCTTTTGGCTAAGAATTGTCATTCTGAGGGAGTGAAGCGACCGAAGAATCTAGTGGAACGCTCCATAATTGCTATGACATTAAAACCACGCGATTTTACGCCCCTTTATAAAAGGGGGGGTAGGGGGGATTTTATTCAACTTGCTGAAATTCCCCTAAATCCCCCTTTTTCAAAGGGGGACTTTAATACCCTGTTGGTTTAGTCTCAGCTTGGCTTAATGCCATATTATTTATGAAGCGCAACACTAGATCCTTCGCTCCGCTCAGGATGACAGAAAGAGCCGTTTTGCAAGAGGCTCAACAGGTTGTTCTTTTCCACCCCCTGACCGTTTCGCCTCAAAGGGAGAGGGGAATCAAGGCAGGAGCTTTTGGCAATTGCGATGAAGGGAGATTCAGGGAGATTGCCTCCGAGACACCCCTGCCAGCCACAACTGCATTTCCCGCCGGATGCGCCAGGCCGCCTCCGGGATGGCCGCGGCCACTTCCAGGGACACTTCCTGGCCCGGGCCGAAATTCTTTCCTTCAATCCCGTAGATGATGAGAAAGGGAGGCAGTTCCTGGAAGACTTGCCCCAGGGCCAGTGCCTCGGCCACTCCCCAGCCGTGGGACGAAAGCGACCGGGAGAGCTGGACCGGCACCCCGGCGCCGTGGACGTTAAAGCGGTAGATAGCCCCCGGACGCCCGCCGGAAACCACCGCGTCCACCACGATCACCGCGGCGGCGTCCTTCCAGGCCTCCCGCACCGCGGTCACCGTCCCCGGGCATTCGGTGATCTCCACTGGCGGCCGCGGCTCTTCCCTGAGACGGCGGGCCACCAGGAGGCCGGCGGCATCGTCCCCCCGCCACTCGTTGCCCACCCCAATGACCTTTAAGCGGGGTTTCGGGGGAGTATCCATGCGTTGGACCTGTTTAGGTCAATTGCACCGGGTTGCCGGCAAAACCATAAACTGTGAGGACAGAACTGCCTATCCGCCCTGGGAGCTTTGCGAAAAGCCAAAAGACGAGATTCTTCGGTCGCTTCGCTGCCTCAGAATGACAGGTCAGAGGACTTGCGCAGAAGTCTCACCCCGGCACCGGGCCGACGCCGCGACCGGCCACCTCGGCCTAAAGGCGCTCCAGGTTCAGCTTCAAGAAATGCGTGGCGCAGGAGATGCACGGGTCGTAGTTGCGCACCATCTGTTCGCACTGCCAGGTGAGCTTATCCTCGGGCAGCGCCACCCGGGGGCCGACAAATTGAAAGAGATCTTCCTCGATGACCTTCTGGTTCTGGGAGGTGGGCGGCACGATCTTGGCCTCCAGGATCACGCCGTTGTCATCCAGCCGGTAGCGGTGGTAGAGCAACCCCCGGGGCGCCTCGGTGGCCGCGCAGGCCGTTACCGCCCGGGGCGTCACCGGCGCCGCCGGCTGCTCCGGCCGCTCGTAGCCCTCAATGATCCTCAAGGCCTCCTCCACCGCATAGAGGATTTCCACGGCTCGCACGATAATGCTCTGGAAAGGGTTGGTGCAGACGGGTCCCAGGCCCGCCTCCCGGGCCGTCGCCTGGGCCAGGGGGGTGAGCCGATCAAAGTTCAGGTTGTACCGGGCCAGGGGACCGGCAAAATAGGAGCCCCGCTCCTTCAGAGTGGAATGGAGGGCATGGGTGTAGCCCACGTGCTCTTCCGCGAAGTGCGCCTCGTAGTCCCGGACGTCAATGTCCAGCCCCTTGTTGGACACCACCCGCCCTTCGTTGAAGGGGTATTCCTGTTCATGCCGCAGGGACACGAACTCATAGTCCCGCTGGAACTCCGGGAAGTCAAAGCCCCCCACCCAGCGCACCGCTTTTACGGCCGCGTCCCGGGCCCATTTGAGGCGTTCCACCAGGGGCGCCAGGTCCTGCTTGCGGGGCGCCTTGTAGAAGCCGCCCACCCGGACGTTGATGGGGTGAATCTCCCGGCCGCCCAGGGTAGTGACGATGTCATTGCCCACCTTTTTCAACTGCAAGCCCATCTTCACGGTGTCCGGATGGTCCTGGGCCATCTGAATGGCGTCCTGGTACCCCAGGAAGTCCGGGGCGTGCAGCATAAAGACGTGGAGGCCGTGGGACTCGATCCACTCGCCGCAGTACAACAGGCGCCGCAGTTCCCGGACCGGCGCGCTGACCGTCACCCCCAGGGCCCGCTCCATGGCGTGCACCGAGCTCATCTGGTAGGCCACCGGACAGATGCCGCAGATGCGGCAGGTGATGTCCGGGGCTTCGGTGAAGTTGCGGCCCTGTAAAAAGGCCTCAAAAAAGCGCGGCGGCTCAAAAATCTTCAACTGCACCCGAGTCACGGCGTCGTCTTTAATCCGGATATTCAACGCCCCTTCCCCTTCCACCCGGGCCAGGTATTTGACGTTGATGGTTTTATTTGTCATGGGCTTCGCTCTCCTGGCGAAAGGCGGGGGCGTTGGCGTAGAAGGCCCGGAAGGCCCGCACCAGATTGGCTTCGCTCATGCCCAACCTTTGGCTGAACCAGGCGGCCAAGGCCGCGGTATTGGGCGTCTCTTTGGGGCCGTAGCAGCCATAACACCCGCGGTGATAGGTGGGACAGAGCGCCCCGCACCCGGCGTGGGTCACGGGTCCCAGGCAGGGAGTGCCCGTTACCAGCACGCAGACGTTCCCCCGCAGCTTGCAGTCGATGCAGACGCTGTGGGACCGGACCATGGGGGGCCGCCCCTCAAGAAAGGCCTGGATCACCGCCAGGAGCTGGTGCTTGTTGATGGGGCAGCCGTTCAGGCCGTAATCCACCTTGACGTGGGCCGAGACGGGGGTGGATTCCTTCAGGGTCTCGATATACTTGGGATGCTCGTACACCGCCTTGACAAAGTCGTTGACGTCCTTGAAGTTGCGCAGGGCCTGGATGCCTCCGGAGTTGGCGCAGGTGCCCAGGGCCACCAGGTACTTGGAAGCCCGGCGCACGTGCTTGATCAGCTCGGCGTCGTGGGCCGTGGTGATGGAGCCGTCAATCAGGGTTAGATCATAGGGGCCCTTCACCATGGCCCGGGAGGCCTCCACAAAATAGGCGATCTCCACGGCCCCGGCCACCGCCAGCAGTTCGTCTTCACAATCCAGGAGGGAGAGCTGGCAGCCGTCGCACGAGGCGAATTTCCACACGGACAGCCTGGGTTTGCGCTTGGGGGCCATGTCACACCTCCCGCCGGTCGAACCAGTCCTTGATGCGGTCAAAGCGGAACACCGGGCCGTCCTTGCAGACAAAGAACGGCCCCCACTGGCAGTGGCCGCACTGGCCGATGCCGCATTTCATGTTGCGCTCCATGGATACGTAGATCTGCTCCGGCGTCAGTCCGTGGTTCATGAGCTCCAGCACGGTGAAGCGCATCATCACCCCGGGGCCGCAGATCATGGCCACGGTGCTGGGGGGATCAAACCGGGCCCGGCCGATAATCTTGGTCACCACTCCCACGTTGGTGTGCCAGCCGGCTTCCGCGGTGTCCACGGTGACGTGCACCCTGAGGTCGAAGCGGCCGCGCCAGCGCTCCAGTTCTTTGGGATAGAGCAGGTCCTTGGGGGTTCGGGAGCCGTAGATCACCTCGATATTGCCGAATTCGCCCCGATGCCGGAGCAGGTGATAGAGCGCCGGCCGCAAGGGCGCCAACCCCAGGCCCCCGGCGATGAGCAGCACGTCGCTGCCCGCCACTTGGCCCACCGGCCAGGGGACGCCGTAGGGACCCCGCACGCCCAGCACCCCGCCCCGCTTCAGGCGGCAGATGGCCCGGGTGACGTTGCCCACATCCCGCACGGTGTGCACCAGGGTATCGGGGCGGCCCGGGTCGCCGCTGATGGAGATGGGCACCTCGCCGGCCCCGAAGGCATAGAGCAT
>CAYNMI010000085.1:0-9147 GCA_964398095.1 uncultured Desulfobacca sp. | reverse complement strand
AAAAAAAGCGGGCAAATCTGGGCGGGGATTTTCGGGCTGACCGGGTAAAAAGGCTCAACGCCAGGGTTCGGAGGCGCCCTCCCCCGATTGCAGGGGCAGTTCCGGTAAAAAGGCCCTGGTCATGACAAAAGTGGATCTTACCGGTTTTCGGGCCCTCTTGGGAAAATTGGGACTTTTCTAAGATATTCCGTCAAGTTCCCCCCTTGCTCACCGGGGGGATAGAGGGGATTTTTGCCAGCCTCTCCGGGGCGGGTGGCAGTCCGGGGGCCTGGAATGCCGCGGGCGCAAATTCTCTTTGGGCTGAGGTTGAAGATCAGGGTTGTTATTGGACCAGATGCACCACCCCTCCCGTGGTGCCGCTGCCGCCTGAACCGGGTACCAGCCAGGGTAAATTTTGAGGGCTGTGAACGCTCCCGCTCAGGGTGACATTTTGACCGCTGATCAGACTCCCATTATAAGTGGAATTGCCAGAGATATTTATGGCTCCATTGGGGCTCAAGATGGTGCCGTTAATCGTGGTGCTACCTCCAACCGATACTGTGCTGGTCCCTTGGTGGACGAAGGTGACATTGTCGGCGGTTAAACCACCACTCAGGAATATGCCGCCGCTGCCGCTTATGGAGAAATTGCCGGCAACATTGATGATAAAAGTATCTGTCGACGACCCGTTCAGAGTGAGGTTCCCATCACCACCTATGGTTAAGGAGGTGAGATTCACGACGGTCTGGTCACCAGTGCTGTAGATGGTACGGACTGGTTCGTTCCAATTAGCAGTATTATTAATGACCGTAACAGCACTAGTCGCCGGCAGCGCACTGAAATCATTATAAGCAGTTAGAGCCTGCTGGGCGTAAGGCTGGACTGACCCGACCGCGCCGCTGGCATCCGTGCTAGCGGCTCCAGTATTAATAAATCCATTACTGCCATTGTTCTGCGCAGTTTGCCCATTAATCGAGGTGCTCCAGGAGAATGAATCATTAGCGGGGCTACCGAGGTAGGCCGTCCCTCCCACGCTGGCGCTGCCCGACATGGAAACTACACCGGTGCCGTTATCCCACAAACTGCCGGTGACGTATCCAGTTCCGCTCAAGTCAATGCCGCCGTTGCCATTCACCCACAAGTTGCCGGTGATGCCACTACTACCGCTTATATTAATGTTGCCGTTACCATTCATTCCCACATTGCCATAGAGGGGGACATAACCGCTGATATTGACATTGCCGTCGCCGATCTCCAGGATACCCCAGCCGCCCCCGCCGCTGGTGGAGCTGCTCGGGGTTATAATCGCCACCGCGGCGCCATCCAGGTTAGTGGTATTTATCCCCAAGATGGGGGCAAAGGATAACTGGAGGGGGCCGCCGTTCTCACCAGCGGTCTTCGCCACCACCACCTTGATGGCCGGCATGTCCGTTGATTGGGGAGTAATAGTGGATGGCTGTAACGTGTGGGTCAACGTACTCCAGTAACCATAGGTCGGAGTACAATCGGTCAGTAATGCTCCGGCCGCAGAATTTTTCGCGACGGTATAAGTTGCCGTGGCCACGCCCGAGGACCAATTCGGAGAGCTGGCTGACCCCAAAGCTTTTGCCCCAGCCAGGGCTCCGGCATCGGCGGCTTTTTGCAGTTCGCTTTTTACTATAGCTATGTGGCCGAGATCCAGGACCAGGGCGGCAAACCCGAGAAACGCCACCAGGGCGATGGCGGCAATAACCGCGATGGCGCCTGATTGGTCTGCGCCCAAGTTTCTCAGTCTTTTGAGAAAAATCCACTTCGTTGGCATAAAGCCCCTCACTCGCATTTCATCCAGGTGGTGGACGATACGCTTTCGGTCGGCCCTAGCCCCGGCACCAGGCTGCCCACTACCCACCAATGCTTGGTCGCGGTAACGGTCACGTATAGGTCAGCTCCCGAGGCACCGCTGGTATAACCGGCTCCTCCGGGGTCAACCTGCAGATTGGCGTCGCTGGGCAGCAGGGGGGCGTATTTATTGTAGACCCAGTCATGGATGCTGGGATTGAGGGCGTTGGGATTGACATGGGCCCCCGTCGAAGCGTTGGTGGTATAGAGGGTGCCGTACCGGGCGCCTTCCCGGCTGGCACTGGTAACTAACTGCTTCATATAATAGGCGTGGCCGAAGTCCATGATGCCGCACAGCAGGAGCAAGAACACCGGCAGCAGGATGGCGAACTCCACGGCGACCGCGCCGCGTTCTGAACGTATGCCCCGCTTCGCCTCAGAGCCAAATCCGAACCGCATAGTCCACCTTTCTAAGCCTAAAAATGCTCCTTAACTAATCAGGGTTTTCGCTTCATGCCGGGGGGATTGCCGGGCTGTTGCATAAAGAAGTTAAACCGGTCTTTAACTAAGTACTATCCTCAAAACCACTGATTTTGGCGGTTAAAAAACCTGATTTTTGCTGGAGAAGAGGAAAAAAACGACAAGGCAATGCCGGCAAGCTCGGAGACGATCCTTAAAATATCTCAATCCTATCACTGACCGACTAATTTGGGGGTGCCGCCCACGCCGCCAATTATGCCGCTGCCGGCAGTGGGGACCACATGGGGATCAAAATATTGGTTGACAAAATGCCCGGTCATGGAGTTCGCGTCCAGCGTACCGACAGAGAACGCCGCCCAGCCGATGATAGACGCCCACGTATTCTGGGAAATGGTTTGGATTATCGGCACTACAATAGTTTCCCCTTGGGTGATAAAGTCAGTCAAGGTAGCCTTCGTGCCTGGCACCAGATAAACCTGGTTTTGGGTGGAAGTCAGTGGGTCACTGATACGCACCGACGGCACGCTGTTGCCTCCATCCAGATTAAACCATCCGGCAATCCCTTTATTGCTCTGCGGCTTGATATCTGTGGTGACCACGTCTATTTTCACCGTCCCACCCAGCGTATCATAGACGGTATCATAGGATACGGCGACAGGCGGGACGCCAGTGGTTTGATAGGACTCAGGGAGAATTGCGGTGGCGGTGGCGGTCACGGTTTGGGGACTGGATATCCCGATCAGCGGCGCCAAATATAATTTGACATTTTTACTGAGGGTCACATTGATTGCCGGCTCAGGCAGATAAGCTGCGTTAATGGGGCGAACCGTGGCTAGTGGTGGTTGTATATAACCGCTTGGTGGTTGTAACAACCAGTACCCGGAGAGAACCGTGCCATCGGTAAGGGTAAATGATTGGTTATCAACTTGATTAGCTGCATTACTGATTATGGCGTGGGCCTGATTCTCTCCGTTAATCCAGTTTGGCGTTTGATTCGGACCCGGGTTGTTGTAGGGCAGCAAACCCATGGCGCCGGCCAAGGCCGCGGCATCCGCAGTCCTCTGCAACTGGGTCTTTGCCATTACCATATGCCCATAATCGAGCGCCAGCGCCGCGCAGCCGCACAGTGCGGTGAAAATGAGGGCAAAAATAATCGCGGCCGCGCCGGATTCATCGAGGGCCAGAGTCAACTTCTTGGTAGCTCTCCTCTTATGCATCCCAGTCTCCTTCAGGGTCCCTCCATGGTCATGGCCGTCTGGGCTGTAAGTGTCGTTGGGTTGGTAAATCCCGGCAAGCTGCCAAGTATCCACCAATAATTTTTGGCCTGTACCGTAACAGTGACAATTTGGTTTGGAGATGTACCAGTATAGCTTCCGCTAACAATTAAGTCGTTTAAGTTAAAGCCATTATAATTAAGATTATTTTTTACATAGGCAGAGATTTGATCAGAAGTAGGGGGAGTAGGGTTTCCGGTATACTTCGAAGCATAACGGGCGCCTCCCCGGCTGGCATTAGTGATAGTATATTCTATGTAATAACTATGGGCTAAATCCATGCCCCCCATTATTAATAACAACAATACGGGCAGAATTATCGCGCACTCCACCGCCGAGACGCCTGCCTCGCCGCGACCCCGTCTCAGCAACTGACGCAACCAGTTAAACATTGCCTATGATCCTCCCTGGACGGTCGAGCTTGCCGTGAACCGACCGGGACTGCTGTCCGGCGAACTCCGTTGCGACCTCGCCGCGTTCTTGGCGGATTCATCGCTTCAGGTCAGCGCCAAATCCGCATCGCCTGGCTTGCCTCCTTAACCGCAGCTCCGGTATCGTGCCCTTAAAGTCCTGTTTTGCTGGCTGGGGAATGCCGGGCTGTTACCTGAAGAAATTAATCCAATCGAGGGCGGAGAACCATCCGGGATTTCCTATTTCGGCGGGTGGAGATACCTGAATTTTTTGAGCGATAAGGCTAATAAGCCGCGCTACAGACAGGTATTATAAAAAATAAATTGGCTGGAAGGGTACGGGAGGTCTGGTGGCCGGAGCCTTGCCTACCTCAAGAGATGCAGATTTCCCAGATTGACCGGTTTCCACCCCACCGCTCCATCCCGTCAGGCCAACGGCAGGATTTCCAACCGGCCGGTGTCGCCGTCGAAGTGGGCCAGGCGGTCCCCGTAGGCGGGCGGCTGGCCCAGCAGGAGCCGGACCACCTCCTGGACCTGGAGACTGGCCACCAGGGCCACGGTGGGGACCAGGACTTCCCGGGCGGTGGCCGCGTCCCGGGCCAGAACGGGGTGCATGGCGTCCCGGCCGCCGCCTGCCGGCATGAGGGTGCTGACCTGCCCGAATCTCCCGGTCACCGCGCCGTGGACCAGGGGGATGCCCGCCTCCCGGGCCGCGGCCGCCAGGTCACGCCGGGCGGCGATGGTATCCAGGCCGTCCGCGGCCACCTGCACCCGGCCCAGGCAGCCCCCCAGATTATCCGGGGTCAGGAAGTATGGCAGGGCCTCGGCGATAATCGCCGGATTGATGGCCCGGACCCGGCGGGCCGCGACCAGGGCCTTGTTCAACCCCAATGACTCCTCGGTGGCCAGCAGTTGGCGGTTGAGGTTGGCGGGGGTGAAGTCATCGCCGTCGGCCAGGAGGAGCCGGCCCACCCCCACCCGGGCCAGGAGCTCGGTCAGAAAGCCCCCCAGGCCCCCCAGGCCCGCCACCAGGACGGCGCTCTGAAAGAGCCGGAGTTGCTCCGGGGCGCTGAGGCTGGGGAAATTGCGCTCCCAGACCTCCGGGTAGAGGTCCGCGGCCAGGGCGGCTTCGCAAGCCTGGCGGAGACTGAACCCCCGCCTGGCGGCCCACGCCGCCAGGGCCGCGGCCGGGACCAGCCAACCTTCCCGGCCGGCCCGGGAGACGCGAGTGGCGCTGGATTTTAGGCGCTCCACTTAGCCCCCGTTATAATCGGCCACGATTCTGGCCGCTTCCCCAGGCCTCCGCAGGGCCAGGGTGCAGAGGCTGACCGCGTCGGCCCCCAGGTCGAAGTAGCGCTGGACGTCGGCCCGGCTGGTGACCCCGCAGCCCATGATCAAAAACAGGTCCACCTTGGACCGCAATTCCTGGTTGTACCTGCAGGCCAGCTCGAAGGCCGGGCCTCCGGAGACGCCCCCGCCGCTCACTTCATCCAGAGGAGAGCGCTGCAGGGGAAAGACGATATTGTAGGGGATGGTGTTGACCGCGTGGAGGGCGTTGACCCCGATGCGTTCCAGTTCCCGGGCGAACTCGTAGGGGTGGCAGATGCTGAGCTTGGCGATTAAAAACAGCCGGGGGTAGAGGCTGCGCACTTTCCGGGTGCATTGGAGCGCCTGGACGACGTTTTTGGCAATGGCCTCCTCGGAGTTGGGGCAGGAGTAGTTGAGTTCCAGGGCCTGGAAGTGGTCGCCCAGGCTCTGCTGGTAAATCTCCACCGCCGCCAGGGTCTCCTGGATGGCCAGGTCCGTGCCCTTGATGAACTCGGGATAGAGATTGGGGATGACCCTGAGCCCCAGGTCCCAGGCCCGCCGGATATCCGGGGCGCAGACTTCCACTCCCTCGTTGGTCAGGCCGTAGGCGTTCAGCAGGCCCCGGTTCGAGAGGCGCCGGATGTATTTCCAGGTGAGGGGGTTGGCGGGGATGAAGTTCCCCCGGCGTTTGAAGCGGGTGGCGGATTTGGTGAACACCGCGGCGCCGGTGTCCCTGACGGCCGCCAGCAGCCGCCGGTAGCCGGGATGCAGGGTATAGGGGAAGATGCCCCGGCCGTCATGCCCCAAAGCGGTGGAAATGATCACGGGAGATATGAGTTCTTGCCAGGATGTCATAATATATGGGGTCACCAGATCGTGGCCATGGCAATTTCCTCCTCCACCTGGCGGGCCGCGGCCACTTTAACATCAGCCTCGCGGATGGGGCGGCCCACCACGATGTAGTCGGCGCCGTTGGTGATCGCCTCAAAAGGAGTGACAATGCGTTTTTGATCGTCCCCGGGCACTACCGCCCAGGCCGGGCGAATCCCCGGGCAGACCGCCAGGAAATCCCGTCCGCAGGCTTCCTTGACGGCCTTGACCTCCCGCCCCGAACAGACCACCCCGTGGCAGCCGGCCTCCTGGGCCAGCCTGGCCTTGCGGACCACCAGCTTGACGGGGTCGGCCGCAAACTCGGGAGCCAGGCCCAGGGCCTTGAGATCATCGCCGGTCATACTGGTGAGCAGGGTCACGGCCAGAACCTTGCAACCGGACTGGGCCGCGATGGCTTGCAAACCCGTAAAGCCGAGATCGCTGGGGAGGGTTATCATGGCCAATCCGGGCGGGACCGTATTCAGGGCGCCCAGGATGGTGGCGGGAATGTCATAGAGCTTCAGGTCCAGAAAAATCCGCTGCGGGCCCAGGCTCGTGACCAATGCCTGGAGCAAGGCCCGCCCCTCGGCCAGAAAAAGCTCCAGCCCCATCTTGAAGAGTCCCACGTGGTCCCGAAGTTCGTCCACGTAAGCCAAGGCAGTGGCCTTATCCGGTACATCCAGGGCAAAAATCAACCGTTCCCGGGGCTTCAGCATGGCCTTATTCCTTTAAACAGGATCAGACCGGGACCCATGATCCGGTCATTTCCCCAGACTATAGTCCAATCCGGCTTTCCTGGCAAGGGATCAGGTCCGGGCGCCGCGGCGGTGCAATTCCCCTTGACAATCCAGGGGCCCATGATACAAAAAAGCAGTCAGGAGTGATAAGGAAAGGCGGTAAAAGAAGTGTCGCAAACTACAATCCGGGCCAAATTAAGTAATATCGGTAAAAATCTTTTGGTGTTATTGGTCAGCCTTATTTTAGTATTAGGGTTTTGTGAGTTAATCTTAAGAGTTTATAATCCTTTGGGCTTCCGCATCAAAGGTAACCATATCATCCTACCCATTAATAAAAAGGAAATTATCCATCATGAACACGGCTTGGGTAAACTGGACCCCGTCGTGGTTGACCAGAGAAATTCCCTGGGTTTCCGGGGCCCGGAGCCGCCCCCGGACTTCTCCCGGGACCTGACCATCCTGACGGTGGGCGGCAGCACCACCGAATGTTTCGACCTGGCCGAGGATAAGACCTGGCCCCACGTGCTGGGCGTGGACCTTAAGCGCCGCTTCAAGCATCTCTGGCTCAACAACGCCGGCCTCAGCGGCAATTCCACCTACGGGCACTACATCTTAATGCAAGATTATGTGGTGAAGTTGCGGCCCAAGGTGGTGATCTTCCTGGTGGGGATCAATGACGTGGGCATCCACGGCGAGCGGGAATTCGACCACCGGATTCACGGCTTTAATGCCCGCTCCCTGGAGCGCCTCCTGGCCTCCCTGGCGATGCACAGCGAGTTGGCCGCCGCCGCCCTGAACCTCTACCGTTACTATTTACCCAAGTCCGTTATGATTAACAACCAGAACGATCCCCAGGAGATCGACCTGAAAAAGCTGCCGGATTTCACGGTGTCAAATAAACAACTCATGGCGCTTATTAAAGATCACCGTGAGCATTACTTGGGGCCGTATAAACAGCGCTTGGAGAAACTCATTACTATTTGCCGGGACCACAATATGGTGCCGGTGCTGGTGACCCAGCCGGTGCTGTACGGCGCGGTCGTGGACCCGGCCACCGGGGTGAACCTGGCCCATAAATTTGTGGCCACGGGCATGGACGGGGCCACGGGCTGGGATATTCTGGAGCTCTACAACGATGTGACCCGGCAGGTGGGCCGGGAGCATGGTCTCCTGGTGATCGATCTGGCCCGGGAGATGCCCAAGAATTCCCTCTACTATTACGACCTGATGCACTACACCAACGCCGGGGCCGCGCGGGTGGCGGATATCATCGATACCCACCTGGCGCCGTACCTGGCCCAGAAGTTTCCCCAGTATTACAAGGGGGATATACCCCCCCAGCCCGCTACTCCCTAATTTCGGGACATTCCCCACTTTCCCCGGTTATCGGTCGGTTGCCTGCGGCGCCGATCCTGACTCGATTCAGCCGCGAGCCTTATACCAAGATGCGTTCAAAAAAGTAAGAAAAGGATTGGCCCCGTAGGGGCGCACCTGCGTGTGCGCCCTCAAGCCCGGGCGGACACATAGGTCCGCCCCTACCAAGGATTTTCATTTTCGGGGGTGGCTGTATTACCGGTTGTGCAGGTTTAACTTGCGCCGGCTACAGCCCGCGGCTCCAAATAAGTTTGGAAGGCATGGGGGCGGTCACCCCCGGAGAAACTCCGCTACCGCCAGGGCGTCCGCGGGGCTGTCCACCTCCCGGGTGTCGCCTTCGGTCTCCACGATGTGGATGGGAAAGCCGTGCTCCAGGGCCCGGAGCTGCTCCAGCTTTTCCGCGGCCTCCCAGCGCCCGGGGGGCAGGTGGACGAATTCCTTGAGGAAGGCCACCCGGTAGGCGTAGATGCCGATGTGCCGGTAAAAATACGGGGTATCGGGGTCCCGCCAGAAGGGCAGGGGGCTGCGGGAGAAGTAGAGGGCCCGGCCGGCCCGGTCGAAGACCACCTTGACCACGTTGGGGTTGGCGGCCAGGCCGGGGTCGGTCTCCCGGCGCGCCGGGGTGACCATGACCACTTCGGGGTCCCGGCTAAGGACCGCGGCCAGCCGGGCGATAAGGTCCGGGGGAAAGACCGGCTGGTCCCCCTGGATGTTGATGACGATATCCTCCGGGGCCAGGCTCAGGAGCTCCGCGGCCTCCGCCAGGCGGTCGCTCCCGGAGGGGTGGTCCTCCCGGGTCATGAGGGCCCGGCCCCCGAAGGCCGCCACGCCGTCCCGGATGCGCAGATCATCGGTGGCCACCCAGACGCCGTCCAAACCCTTAACCTGCAAGGCCCG
>CAYNMI010000084.1:0-9173 GCA_964398095.1 uncultured Desulfobacca sp. | reverse complement strand
TCTTCGTCACCGCCCACGAGGTCTCGCCCCAGTGGCACATCCGCCTCCAGGCCGCCTGGCAGAAGTACACCGACAACGCCGTGTCCAAGACGGTGAATTTCCCCCGGCAGGCCACCGCCGAGGACGTCCGGGAAGTCTACCTCCAGGCCTTTGAGCTGGGCCTCAAGGGGGTCACCATCTACCGGGACGGCAGCCGGGAGGAACAGGTCTTGAGCTTTGGCAAGGACAAGGCCAAGTTGCAGTACATCACCCCCCGGCCCCGGCCGGAACGCACCACCGGGGTCACGGAGCTCATCAATACCGGCTGCGGCAAACTCTACGTCACCATCAACCAGGACCACCTGGGCTTCTGCGAGGTCTTCGCCCAGATGGGCAAGACCGGGGGCTGCGCCTCCTCCCAGATCGAGTCCACCGGCCGCCTGATTTCGCTGGCCCTGCGCTCCGGCGTCAAGATCGACGCCATCATCAAACAGATCACCGGCATCCGCTGCCCCAGCTCCATCTGGCAGAACGGCAGCCAGGTGCTCTCCTGCCCCGACGCCATCGCCAAGGTCCTGTCCCACGTCGCCCAAGTGGACCCGCCGCCTCCGACCCTGGCCACCATGGGCGCCTGCCCCGACTGCGGCGGCGCCATGGAACACGAAGGCGGCTGCCTGGTCTGCCGCGGCTGCGGGTTTTCAAGGTGTAGTTAAAGGTTTTGTGGGGGGAGGGCCAGGGGCACCCCCCCCTGCCCCCTTCCCCAAACCCCATCCCCCAACCCCATACGTAGGGGCGCCCCGCCGGGTCGCCCAAGGGAAACAGGTGACTCTGAGTTTTAACGGTGGCGAAGCGGAGCTTCGCCGGATAATGCCGTTCCCAAGCTGGAGCTTGGGAACGAGATGAACCCCGTTTTCTTTTAGTGGCACAGGCTTCCAGCCTGTGGATCTTCACCGGCCAGAGGCCGGTGTCACTAGGCGAGGTGATATGCTCAAGCAAATACCACAGGTCTCTAGAGGTGACGATTGAAAAACCTGCTGATGGTTACGTCTGCTGTGCTGCTCATCCTGGTGGGCGCCGTGACCCTGCCCGCGGCCTCTGAAGTGACGGCCTTGCAGATGAAAGACTCGGGCCGGGAGATTCAGGTAACGGTGGGGGCGACTATCGAGATTTCTTTGAAAGAGCAGGCCGGAACGGGTTACCGGTGGGAATTCGACCGGCTGGATGAGAAGCACTTCCTGTTGGTGAAGACCGAAACCCGGTCCCTGGCCGCAAAACCCCTGGTTGGCGGTCCGGTTCTCGAGACCTGGCGGCTCATAGCCAAAACCCCGGGCGAGTCTCAGCTTGCCCTGGATTATTTCCGGCCGTGGGAAGGCAGGGGCAAGGCCGTGCAGCATTTCCGGGTGAAAGTCCGCATCCAATAGTAATAGAGGACGGGCACTCCCCCCCATCAACAATCTCAAAAGAGGTGAGCCATGCCCACCCTACAAAAGAAGAGATCAACAACCGCGGCACAGGCTTCCAGCCTATGGCTCTTCACCGGCCGGTGGCTGGTGGCACTAGCCGCGATGCCGTTATTTGCTGTGCGCCTCCATGTAGGCCCGCAGCAGGGCATTGATCCGGGTCTGGTAGCCTTTGCCCTGGGACTTGAACCAATCCAGCACTTCCTGATCCAGGCGGATGGAAACGCTGGCCTTGGGTTGGGGCAGCACGATCACCGCTTTTTCGAAAAACGCCTCATCCAATTCGGGAATGTCGGAGTAATCAATCTCCTCATCCTTCATCTTCCGGAGACGCTGCAAGTCCGAATGATATTTTTTCTTCATAAGCCTGTCTTTCCTTGTGGTTAGCTCTCCGCATGGAGATGAGGCGGATTTTTTCACTGCGCGCCGTATGCACGATCACGACTACCATATCCTCAAGGAGTCCCAAGGAAATAAACCGTTTTTCCCCGTAGTCGTGGCGATCATCCTCGGCGGTTAGGGTAATGCCTTGCAAAACTTTCGCCGCATCCCGGAAGTCAAGGCCATGCTTGGCATAATTGGCCCGCCGCTTGCCTTCGTCCCACTCGAACTCCATGGTTAATTGTATATGCATAAAGTATATACAGCAAGGAAATTTTTCCAGCCGCCCAAAAGGTGGGCCGTGCCCACCCTACATAGTGGCGCAGGCTTTCAGCCGGTGCTTCTTTCACCGGGCGGAGGCCGGTGACACTGATTATCTGGCTCCGTCCTCCCCTCCCTGCTTCTCCTGGGTTTGGCCCACGCCTTGACCCACTGGTTTTCTCCTTTTCAAAAGCCGCTTTTTGTCGTATAGTGGCCGCTAACCATGAAGGAGCCAGAGCCTCAGCAAGAGCCGAGCGCGGCCACCGCCGCGGCGTCCCAGGGCCCCCCGCCGCCCCAGGCGGAGCCCTGCCCCCCCTGCCCTGCCCCGGAGTCCTGGGAAGGCTTTCCCACCCACTTCGCCCGGATTTTTTTCGCCGTCCTCACCCTGCTGGTGCTCTATTATTCTTACCTGATCATCAAGCCGTATCTCCTGGACATCTTCATGGCCCTGGTGCTGTTTTTCACCGCCAAGCCTCTGTATCACGCCCTCACCCGGCTTCTGAGGGGTTGGAAAATCCTGGCCTCGGGCCTCACCTGCCTCATCCTGCTCCTGGTTATCCTGGTCCCCCTCTTTAGCCTGATGAGCATCATTGCCGCCCAGGCCCTGGATTTTTCCAGCCAGGTGACTCAGGGCATGCAAAACGGCCATCTCTGGCACTGGATCGCCACCAAGCTTGACGCCTTCAAGGTCTACCTGGCCCATCTGAACCTGCCCGTGCCCCCGGGGGATATCAAACTGCAACAGATCGTCCAGACCGCGGTGACCAAGGCCAGCGCCTTCGTCTACTCCAACGCCATCGGCCTGATCCGGGGTTTCACGGTTTTCTTTTTCGACCTGGTGCTGGTGCTCTTCATCACGTTTTTCATGTTCTTGCAGGGGGACGACTTTATCGAGGCCATCAAGAGGCTCTCTCCCCTGGAGGCGGCCCACAACGAGGAAATTCTGCGGGAGACGGAAGCCACCATCAAGGCCACCCTGTGGGGCACGGTGATCGTGGCTTGCGCCCAGGGGGCCTTGGGGGGGGTGGGGTTCCTGCTCTTCGGGCTGCCCCAGCCGGCCTTTTGGGGCACGGTGATGATCCCGGCCGCGGTGATCCCGGTGGTGGGCAGCACCATCATTTGGGGGCCCGCGGCGATCTATCTCCTGTTTACCGGGCACGCCATGGCAGGCATAGGGCTGATCCTCTGGGGCGGGGTGGTGGTAAGCGTCATCGACAATGTCCTCAAACCCATCCTGGTGAAAGGCAGCAGCGAAACCCCCAGCATCTTCATCCTGTTCAGCATCCTGGGGGGCCTGACCTATTTCGGCATGATCGGCTTTATCCTGGGGCCCCTGATCCTGTCCTTTCTCCTGTCGCTGCTGCGCATCTACCAGAAAACCATCCTGGCCCCGCCGGCACCGGCGCCGGCCACCGGAGAAATCACAAGGCCCACCCCCTCGCCGGAGGATGGGCCTTGAGATTGACCGTCCGATAAACCTGGAACTCAACGCCGTGCTTCGACGGGGCTGAACCCCACCCCGTCGCCAGATCCTGCCCCGGGTTAACCCGGCAGCGCCAGTTCCCGCTTGACTTCCGAGAGATCCAGTTCCCCCAGGGAGATGGGGGCCCGGGACTCCAGTTGCTCGATTTCCTGTTGGACCAGTTCCTTCTCCAGATGCCGGTCTTCATGGATGAACTGGCAGTATTCTTCGAACAGCTCCCTTTTCAGGTCAGGGGAGAAGAGTTGTTCCTTCTTGAACTTCTCTTCCAGGCTCAAAATATTGTCCAAGAGATAGAAGTATATGGAGCGGGCCTCCGCCAGACGGCCGCTTTGGGCCAACCGGTCGGCCCGGGCCTGGGCGCGCCGCAGCCTGATTTCGGCTTCGGCCAGGGCGGCGGGCTCATCCGAGACCTCCTCCATCACCCGGTCAATGGACTCCAGGATATCGTCCAGCCCTTGATCTTCTTCCTTCAGGATATCCCGGGCCGCATCCACCCGGTCCGCCAGATCCAGGATAATATCCACCAGTTCCCGCTTGGAGTATTTCTTTAACCGTTCTTTCAGTTCCGCCTGATTGAGAAATTTCTCCGGTTCCTGGTTCCAGACCCGCAGCAAGGCCAGCACATGGGGGCACAGACCCCCGCCTTCTTCCTGGGGGCAAGCGCAGACATAGGTGAGCTGGTCATCGGCAATCCTGACCTCCACCCGAAAAGGCTGTTCATCCAATACCACGCCCCGGAGACGATCAGGCAAGCGGTAACCATGCGTAACCTGATGATTCGCGACCAGCGACCGGGCCCTGTCGTTATCCTCCGGCGTCCCGATCTGGTCCAGCGTCTGGGCGTCTAAGTCTTCAAACCGCATGTCAGTGTACAATCCCTTAATTTTTTTGTTAAAATTTAACATATTGGTGGCACAAGGCAACCACTTATTAACCGATTTGTCGGGTAAGGAGAAAAATTTTTATCCGGGGAGATAATACGATTGGCTTTGGAGGAAGAGACGGTTGAGGCGGGCTTCCAGTTCCAGGCGCGACTGCTCCAGGGCCGGCCCCCGGTCCTCCGGGCCCACCCGGAGGGGTTCTCCCACCAGCACTGCCAGGCGGCTTAAAGGCAGAGGCAGTTCAAACCGGTCCCAGGTGTTAAAAGTCAGCTTGTGGCGGGCGGCTACGGCCACGGGCAGGATGGCTGCCTGGGTCTCCCGGGCCAGGTAAAGGGGCCCCTTTTGGGCCACCCGGGCCGGCCCCCGGGAGCCGTCGGCAATCATGCCGCAACTGTACCCCCGGCGGAACCAGGCCGCCATCCGGCGCAGGGTTTGCACCCCGCCCTTGCGCCGGGACCCCAGGAGCACGATGAACCCCAGACCCCGGGCGACCTCGGCGATAAACTCGCCGTCCCGGCTGGGGCTGGCCATGAGCACCATGGGCAGTTGCGAGCCCCGGTAGCGCCGGGCGATAAACAGCGGGCTGAGCAGGTGGCCGTGCCAGGTGGTGAAGATGACCGGCGGCCCCGAAGCGATAAGCTGCTTAACCTCCGGCGCCGCCACCAGTTCCGATGGGCAGGTGCGCAGGTAAGCCTGCACCAGGCGTTGGGCCAGAACCGGGGCCCGGCGGCGCCACAGGGGATGGTCCCAGCGAAGTTTCATGCAGGTTCCGGTCTGCGGTTAATCATGGGAAGGTTGGGGCCAGGCGGGGCGCCTCCCGTCCCGGCTGGATTCCGGTTAATTCTTGGGATTATCTTTCGTCTCCAGGCGTTCCAGGACCTTGGGGGTGTAGAGATCGTGCTCCAGCAACTGGGGCGACACCGGCCGCAGCATATTCATCTTCATCACCAGAAAGTTGAGACGGCGCATCTGCTTGAGCTTCTCGGCCTCATCCGGCAGGGCGGCCACCAGGTCTTGCAACTGCACCACCTCCCGGCGCAATTGCAGCTCCAGGGGCAGGCAGTCGGCGTTTTTCAGGATCTTGTAGGCCATGCGCAGCTCCGGGAGAATGTGGCTGTCATCCTCCAGGTTGAGGGGCTGGCCCGCGCCCTGAAGATTGTCGAATTCCCCGGCTTCAATGGCCTCCCGGATGCGGTTTTCGGCGAGTCTGCTAAAAAAGTCCATCTTCACGCCTTAGTCTGCTGAGCTACGGATAAGGCTGAGGATCAGCCGCCCCCAGCTACATCGCGATCGCCTGCGCCAATCTTTGGTCTTGGCGGAAAGCTCACTGCTTACTGCTCACTGCTCACTGCTTATTCCTATTGTCGCCGCTTCCGGGCCCGGTCCATTTCCCGCTGCTCTTCCCGGCGGCGGATGGTCTCCCGTTTGTCGATCTTCTTTTTCCCCCGGGCCAGGGCGATCTCCACCTTGGCATGTTCATTCCTGAAGTACATCCGCAAGGGGATCAGGGTGTAGCCCCGCTCCTGGGTCTTGCCCAGGAGGCGCCGCAATTCCCAACGGTGCAGGAGAAGCTTCCGGGGCCGCTCCGGGTTGTGGCTGTCCACCGCGGCATGGGCATAGGGGCTGATATGGGCATTGTACAGGAAGAGCTCCCCGTCATGGATGCGGGCGTAGGCGTCGTTGATGCTGGCCTTCCCCTGCCGCAGGGACTTGACTTCCGTGCCCTTCAACACCAGTCCGGCTTCGTACATGGCATCGATGGTGTACTCGAAATAGGCCTTCCGGTTGCGGCAGATGATTTTGAGGCTGTCTTCTTTCATATAACCCGATTGGTGGCCAGGGGACGCCCGAACCGGAAAATATCCGGAAAACGGTGATCCATCTCGCGGCTGACGTACTCGTTGACTTCCTCCACGGTGGCCAGGGCCAGGGCCTGGCGGGCGATTTTGCGGGCTTCCCTCAGGGAGGTCATCCGGATGACCCGTTTGACCACCGGGATAGAGGTGGGGTTCATGGACAGCTCATCCACCCCCAACCCCAGGAGTACCGGGATATAGAGGGGGTCGCCGGCCATCTCGCCGCACATGGCCACCCGGATGCCGGCCTTGCGGCTGGCCTGGACTACGTCCCGGACCATACGCATCACTGCCGGGTGCAGGGGCTCATACATGTCCGCCACACTCTTGTTGCCCCGGTCGATGGCCAGGGCATACTGGATCAAGTCATTGGTGCCGATACTGAAAAAATCCGCCTCCTGGGTCAAAAGATCCGCCAGGGTGACGGCTGCGGGCACCTCGATCATGGCCCCCACCGGCAACTTGCGGTCAAAGGGGACGTCCTCCCGGGCCAGATCTCCCTTCACCGACTCCAGCAGCAACCGGGCCTCGTGCAATTCCCGGGGGCTGGAGATCAGGGGGAACATGACCCGGACTTTGCCGAAGGCTGAGGCCCGGAGGATGGCCTTGACCTGGGTCCGGAAGATTGTTTGCTCCTTGAGGCAAAAGCGGATGGCCCGGAGCCCCAAGGCCGGGTTCATCTCCGGGGCATACTCCAGGGGCGAGAGAAACTTGTCGCCGCCGATATCCAGGGTCCGGATGGTGACCTCCCGGGGCGCCATGGCCTCCGCCACCTGCCGGTAATGCAGGAAAAGTTCCTCCTCCGTGGGCAACTGGCGCTGGCGCAGATAGAGAAATTCGGTGCGGTACAACCCCACCCCGTCGGCCCCATACTTCTGGGCCAGGGCGACTTCTTCCGGCAGCTCGATGTTGGCCAGGACCCGGTTGGGGTGGCCGTCGGAGGTCACCGCCGGGAGAGCGCTGCCCTGGGCCACTTCCCACTTGAAGGTCTCGAATTCCGCCTTGCGGACCTGGTAACTCCGGCGCATGGCCTCGTCCGGATTGACGATCACGCGGCCGGACAGACCGTTGAGGATGACCTCATCCCCGGACACGATCTCCAGGGTAGCGCTGTCCAACCCCACCACCGCGGGAATTTCCAGGGAATTGGCGATGATGGCCGTGTGGGAGGTCTTACCGCCCCGTTCCGTAATGAATCCCAACACCTGGGTACTGGACATCTGGGTGGTTTCCGTGGGCGACAGGTCCCGGGCCACGATGATCACCGGTTCGGCATACTCAAAGCTTTTGCTGCTCCCCCGGCCGGTCAGATGTCCCAGCAAGCGGCGGTAGACCGCCTCCACATCCTGAATGCGCCCCCGGATGTGCTTGTCCCCGATGCGCTGGAACACCTCCTTGATCTTCAGGAAGGCCTGGTACAAGGCCCGTTCGGCGTTGAAGTTCTGTTCCTTGATGAACTTATGGGTTTCCAGGAGCAGCATCCGGTCCCGGAGGATGAGCAGATGCAGTTCGAGGATATGGGCATGCTCCTTCAAATCCGCGGCAATTTCCTGCCGGAGGCGGGTGAGTTCCTCCTCCGTCTGGTCCACGGCCCGGTTGAAGCGCGCCAGTTCATCTACGACCTCCTGGTCGGTATAGAGCAGCCGCGTCGAGACCTGCCCTTCCTGGGTCAGGACGTAAGCCGGCCCCATGACAATGCCGGGGGAGGCGGGTATACCCTGGATGACGAGGTTCTTGCGGGTCATGTCTCCTCAAACTTGCGGGCAAACAGGGAGGTGATGAAGGCGACCGCCTCCCGGGCCTGGGGGCCGCGAGCGCGCAGCACCAGCCTGGTCCCTTGGGGGCAGTCCAGGGCCAGGACGTCCAGCAAATCCCGGGCGTTGACTTCCAGGTTGTCTTTCTCCAGGGTGATGTCGGCGTCGAATTGCTTGGCCGCGGTCGCAATTCTCGCCGCGGGCCGGGCGTGCAGTCCCAGGCGGTTTTCCACCCAGATTTCCTTTTCTACAGTCCAGAGCTTGGTTTCTTTGGTCGCCATTGTATCATGAAATCAGGTTTGGAATGGTGTAACATCTTAGTCCTGCAACTTCTTGGTGACTTTGCGTCTTGGCGTGAAAACCTGACTCCCGCCAAGGCGCCAAGCACCGGGTGATTAACTTTTCCGAGTCATTGTCGGCCTCAGTCCAGCCGGCCTTGCTCCTTCAGGGCCAGGTAAGCCTGGTAGACCTGACGCCGGGGCAGCTTCAGGTCCCCGGCCACCCGGTCCGCCAGGCGCCGCCCGGTTAAACCGCTCTCCCGGGCGGCCGCCAGCAAAAAACCTTCCAGGTCCGCCGGCGGGGTCGCGGTTGCGGCCGCCGGGCAGGAGAGCACCAGGGCGCACTCACCTTTGATATCCACTTCTTGAAGCCTGGCGGCAATCTCCGTTATCGGCCCCCGCCAGGTTTCCTCGAATTTTTTGGTGAGTTCCCGGACCACCAGGACCTGGCGCTGGGGCATGACCCCGGCGATTTCCGTGAGGGTCCGGGCCAGGCGGCGGGGTGATTCATACAGTATAATCACCCGGTTTTCCGCCGCCAGGGTTTGAAACATTTTTAAGCGCCGGCCCTCGCCCCGGGGCAGGAAACCTACGAAGAGTATATCCCCTTTGAACCCGGAAAGCGAGAGCGCCGCCACCCCCGCGGCGGGGCCGGGCACCGTCTCCACCTGCACGCCCGCCTCCCAAGCCCGGGCCACCAGGTCGGCCCCGGGGTCGGAAAAGCCCGGGGTGCCGGCATCGCTCACCAGGGCCACCGTTTCCCCCGCCAGCAGGCGCCGGATCAACTCCGGCCCCCGGGACGCCTGGTTGTGGGCGTGGTAGCTGATGAGCGGCGTCTTG
>CAYNMI010000083.1:1429-9225 GCA_964398095.1 uncultured Desulfobacca sp. | reverse complement strand
CTCCCCCTGTTCGTGGGGCGCGAGACCTCGGTCCTGGCCATTGAAGCGGCCCTGGCCCAGGACCGCCTCATTTTTCTCGCCACCCAAAAAGATCAAACCATCGAGAATCCCGAACCCGAGGACATTTACCCCGTGGGCACCGCCAGCCTCATTTTGCGGATGCTGAAACTGCCGGATGGTCGCTTGAAAATCCTGGTCCAGGGGAAGGCCAAGGCCATGGTCCGGGAATATATCCAGGAGCGCCCTTATTTTCAGGTGGCCATGGAGGCCCTGCCGGAGACCACCGTCACCGAGATTTCCCCCGAGGCCGAGGCCCTCATGCGCAACGCCCGGGAAATGTCTGAAAAGATCCTCACCCTCAAGGGCATCATGTCGCCGGACCTGCTGGCCATTCTCGAGTCCATCGAAGACCCCGGACACCTGGCCGACCTGGTGGCCGCCAACTTGCGCCTGAAGATCGAAGAAGCCCAGTCGGTCCTGGAGGAGATGGACCCCATCCGCAGTCTCATCAAGGTCAATGATTTTCTCCGCAAGGAAATGGAAGTCTCCGCCATCCAGGCCAAGATCCAGAACCAGGCCCGGGAAGAAATGGACCGCACCCAGCGGGAATACTTCTTGCGGGAACAGTTGCGGGCCATCAAGAAAGAGCTGGGCGATATGGACGAGACCGCCAAGGAGATGGAGGAGTACCGCCTCAAGATCGCCCAGGCCCGCATGCCCAAGCTGGCCGAGGAAGAGGCCATCAAGCAATTGTCCCGCCTGGAGCAGATGCATCCCGACGCCGCTGAGGCCTCCATCGTCCGCACCTACCTGGACTGGCTCGTCTCCCTGCCCTGGAGCAAGAGCACCCGGGACAAACTGGAGGTCAAAGAGGCCAAGACCATCCTGGATGAGGACCATTTCGACCTGGAAAAGGTCAAGGACCGCATCCTGGAGTATCTGAGCGTCCGCAAACTCAACAAGAAGATGAAAGGCCCTATCCTCTGCTTCGTGGGGCCTCCGGGCGTGGGCAAGACCTCCCTGGGCCAGTCCATTGCCCGGGCCCTGGGCCGCAAATTCGGCCGCATCTCCCTGGGGGGCATGCGGGACGAAGCCGAAATCCGCGGCCACCGCCGCACCTATATCGGCGCCCTGCCCGGCCGCATCATCCAGGGCATCAAAAACGCCGGCTCCAACAACCCGGTGTTCATCCTCGATGAAGTGGACAAGATCGGCATGGACTTCCGGGGCGATCCCGCCGCGGCCCTCCTGGAGGTCCTGGACCCGGAGCAGAACCACTCCTTCAGCGACCACTATCTCAATGTGGCCTTCGACCTCTCCCGGGTGATGTTCATCACCACCGCCAACCTGGTGGATCCCATTCCCTCGGCCCTGCGCGACCGCATGGAAATCATCCGCCTGGCGGGCTACACCGAGGAAGAAAAGCTGGAGATCGTCCGCCGCCACCTCCTCCCCCGGCAGTTGACGGAAAATGGCCTCCACGCCAAGGATTTCAAGATTTCCCAGGAAGTCATCAAACAGGTCATCATGTACTATACCCAGGAAGCGGGACTCCGCAACCTGGAGCGGGAGATCGGCTCCCTCTGCCGCAAGGTGGCCCGGCGCATCGCCGAAGGCGACAAAGGACCCTTCGCCGTCACCCGGGGGAACCTGCACCTTTACCTGGGACCGCCCCGCTATCTCCCGGACGGCGATGTGGAGAAAGACGAAGTGGGCGTGGCCACTGGCCTGGCCTGGACCCAGGTGGGCGGCGAGACCCTGGCGGTGGAAGCCAGCCTGATGAAAGGCAAGGGCCAGCTCACCCTCACGGGCCAGTTGGGCGACGTCATGAAGGAATCGGGCCATGCAGCCTTGAGTTACGCCCGGGCCCGGGCCGACCGCCTCAACCTGGCCCCGGATTTTTACGAAAAGCTGGACATCCACATCCACGTGCCCGCAGGCGCCACCCCCAAGGACGGCCCCTCGGCCGGCGTCACCATGGCCACCGCCCTGATCTCGGCCCTTACCCAGATCCCCGTGCGCCGGGACGTGGCCATGACCGGGGAAATCACCCTCCGGGGCAAGGTGCTGCCCATCGGCGGCCTCAAGGAGAAGGCCATCGCCGCCCTCCGGGCCCGGGTCAAGAAGGTCATCATCCCCCTGGCCAACAAGAAAGACCTGGTGGAAATTCCCAAGAACGTCAAGCGCCGCCTCAAGTTCGTCCCCGTGGCCGACATGGATGAAGTCCTCAACGAGGCCCTGTTGCAGTCACCTTTCAAGGAGGCCAAAAAGACCGGGACCCCCCGGGGCCGCCTGACCCCCTCCCCCGCCCCGCCGGTGGTCTGAGGGGAGACTCGCCTATTGCCCCCACAACCGCTTTAGGGATGCAGCGTGCAGATCAGAGGTGATACCCAAGTGCTTGCCAAATTTCTCGACGACGGCATAACACATGGCGATGCCTTGGACTTGCTTCCCTGCCTTCCCCAAGGCAGCATCGACCTTTTCTTCACCAGTCCACCCTATGCCGATGCCCGGGCCTATAGCCGGATACACCCGGACCATTATGTGGACTGGTTCCTGCCGTTTGCCCGAGCCATGCATTATGCTGCAAAAGAAAGCGGCAGCCTTATCCTTAATATCAAGAATCGCGTGGCTAAACAGGGTCCGCTAAAAGGTCAGAGGCACCCATACGTTTATGAGTTGGTTATTGCCCTTCAACGGATGGGTTGGCGCTGGATCGAGACTTACATATGGGCGAAACCAAACGCGGTTCCGGGTAAATTCGGTCCGCGGACCAAAGATAGTTTTGAGTACGTTTACCACTTCGCAAGGAGCGCCAAACCATATTTTGACTTGAATGCAGTGAGAGTCCCCTATAAAGCAAACTCCGCCGAAATCGCCAGGCGCAAATTGGACACACTGGGCAGGCGAAACACCGAGGCCGGTTTTGGCCGTGACCGCACGAAAACGTATCTGCGAGGCGGGGCGGACCCAGGCAACGTGGTGACGGTTGCCCAGACGTATAACCAGCATCGAGGCGTGGCCCACACGGCAGCAATGCCCGAGGGACTCGCCGAGTTCTTCATTAAAATCGCCAGCCCCGAGGGCGGCATCGTAATAGACCCATTCGCGGGTGGGGGGACCACCGTGGTTGTGGCTCGTCGCCTTGGACGTAAGGCCGCGGGATTCGAAATTCACGAGCCCTTCGTGGAGGAATCCCGTCGCCGCATCGCCGAAAATTCCGCCTTTGATATTCCCGGATATCTATTCAAGCTCGGGTAAATAATTGTCAAATATCCAGGACACCATCACCAGGATTGCCGCAGCAAAAAGTTGGGATAAGCGCATCGCCCAGATTCGTTTGATCCCTCAGAACCATGGGACTAACGAGCATCCAGGCATTTACGCTGAAATTGCGCGATTGCTGTATGTGCCGCACCTTGCCGCTGATTTCGCCTACATCCATGAGGACAATTTTTACGCGCGAGAGTATTTCGAACAGGTCTACGCCGCCGCTGACGAGGCAACCGCGGGATTCACGCAGGTGACGGAACCCGAGTTGACAGCGGTTTTGGTGAGCAATCCCAGAACGCTGCTGGTGTTCCGGACGATCATGGGTCTCACGAAAGGGGAGTTCGCGCACGCAACGATCGTGGCTGGGGAGCCCATCGGCCTAAGCCCCTTGTCAGCGAACAAAGTTGACGCAATGGAGCGCAACGGCACGCCAACCACCGATGAGCAGGCCAAGGTCGCGGCCAAAACTCTTTCCCAGATCATTGATGGTTCTCTGTTCGGTGTTCCACCGCCTGGCCTTATCAGCAAACAAGCAAAACCGGACACTGAAAATGGTTGGCCGAGTGTACGCTTCTTCGCTTCTCGTGGAGTGCCATTCTCACTGTTTCTGCATCAACGACACTACGGCGGCGCCTTCCGCCAGGTATTGGATGCCACATCCACCAAGCGGGGCGACCTGATCGAGGACGCAGTGGAGGCCCTATTCAGGGGGAATGGTGTTCCCTACATTCGCACGGGCAGTCACAACCAGGGCGACATCGCTGCTCGGTTTGAGGTCCGGGTTATGCCGGCGCCGGACTTTGTGGTGTTCGATAAGTCAGGAACACTCCGTGCGATCCTTGAATGCAAAGGAACAAATGACGGAGGCACGGCTCGCGACAAGGCGCTTCGCTTCACAAAACTTCGGGAAGAGTCGAATCGCCTGGGTGGTATCCCACTGCTCGCGGTTCTCGGTGGCATCGGTTGGGCGAGAGTCAATGATGCCTTGGGGCCTGTCGTTCGAGACACGGATGGTCGCGTTTTTACTCTATCGGCCCTCTCGGCAATGCTCGAAGTGGCGCCTTTTCCGTTATTGGTCGGACTTGAGCCTACCCCCTAAGAGAGTAAGATATTTAATTCCTATGTAAAATAGGAGCTTAACAGGCGTCTTTTCAAGTTGGGATTCTTTAGTCACACATAGTGCTAACTAGTGGAGCGTTTCGTAATTAGATGGAATTAAAATCAGGATAGAGGCGCGGATTTGGCAGTTTAAGTCCCCCTTTTCTAAAGGGGGATTTAGGGGGATTTTAAGGGGTTACCAAAATCCCCCCTGACCCCCCTTTAAGAAAGGGGGAAGAGACCCGCTTTTCCGGGGTCGCTTTAATTCTGAAACACACCACTAGGATTAGGCCCGCCCATGTTGACAACCGGATATCTCCTGGAAGCCTTCCGGCAGGAAGGCATCACCCATGTCTTCCTGGTGCCCGGCGGCTTGATTGATCCCTTCTTGCCGGCCCTGGCCGCCACTCCGGGCCTGACCCCCGTGGTGGCCGCGCATGAGGGCGGCGCCGCCTGCATGGCCGACGGCTATGCCCGGGCCGGCGGCCGCTTCGGGGTCTGTTTCGCCATCGGCGGCCCCGGGGTCACCAACATGGTCACCGCGGTGGCCGCAGCCCGCACCGACTTCTCCCCGATCATCGTCATCTCCGGCCAGGTGCCCACCAATTGGGAGGGCCGGGGCGGCTTCCAGGATTCCAGCCCCGCGGCCCTCAACGACGTGGCCATCTTGCAGCCCCTGACCATTTCCTCCCTGATGGTGGAGAACGTCCATCTGGTGAACCATCACCTCCGGGCCTCGTTGACCAAAATGCTGGCCGGGGCCAAAGGACCCGTGCACATCAGCGTCCCCACCGACATCCAGCAGACTGAGGTCCAGGCCCCCTGGGTCACGCTCGACGAAACCCTCTACAACCCCCGCTTTGTGGACCGCCACGGCGTTGAGCGCCTCTGGCGTCTCCTGGCGCCCGCCGACGGCTCCCCCGCCCCGGTGCGCATCCTGGCCCTGGCCGGGGCCGGCGTGGAAAAATCCGGCGCCACCCGGGACCTGGTGGCCTTCGCCGAACGCTTTGAAATCCCCGTGGCCACCACCCTCCGGGCCAAAGGCGTCTTCCCCGAGGACCACCGCCTCTCTCTGGGCATCTTCGGCTATGCCGGCCACCGGCCCGCCATCGACACCATCTTATCCGGCGGCGTCGAAGTGCTCCTGGTCCTGGGCTCGGGCCTCAGCCAGCGGGACACCCTGTTCTGGGACCGCCGCATGCTCCCCAGCCGCGCCCTGGTCCAGGTGGATATCGATCTCCAGGTCATCGGCCGCACCTGGCCGGTGGAGGTCCCCGTGGTGGGCGACTGCGGCCGCGTCTTGCAAGTCGTGATGTCTTATGACTACAATCTCACCCAGGCCCTGGAAAGCACCAACCCCCAGCGCCGGGCCTGGCTGGCGCATATCCGGGACGCGGGACCCCGCCTCTATGAGGGCGAAAATACCGGCAGCGCCGCGCTGCCCCTCCATCCGGCCCGGGTGATCGCCGAGTTGCGCCGGGTGATGCCCCGGGACACGGTGCTGGTGGTGGACTCCGGCGCCCACCGCGCCTTCTGCGGCCATTACTGGGAGTCCTATGAGTCCCGGAGTTACCTCTCCGCCACCAACCTGGGCCCCATGGGCTGGGCCATCCCCGCGGGCATCGGCGCCAAGGCGGCCCGCCCCGACAAGCCCCTGGTCGTGGTCACCGGCGACGGCTGCATGCTCATGCACGGCATGGAGATCCAGACCGCGGCCCGTTACGGCATCGCCGCCATCTTCCTGGTGATCAACAACGGCGCCCTGGGCAACGTCTGGCTCCGGGCCGTCAAGGAAGGCCCCGGTCCCGCGGCCCTCACCGAAATTCCCGTGCACGACTGGGCCGCATTTGCCCGGTCTCTGGGCCTTCAGGCCGCCACCGTGCAGCAGCCCGAAGAACTGGCCCCCGCCTTTCAGCAGGCCCTGGAGGCCAACGCCCCCTATCTCCTGGACGTCCGCTGCGACCGGGCCTGCACTACCCCCGTGACCCCTTACAACCAGGCCAAACAGGAGTGGGTGGACAGCGATTAACCAGGCCAGGGCGCTCCCTGGCCGCCGCACTTTGCCGGGATGGCTGGCATGTCAAGCCCTACAACCTTCAAACCGCTTCCCAGGCTTGGTATAAGATTTCATAAATACGCTAACGTCATATTGAGATGCCCCCTCACCTCAACCTTATCCCCCCTTTGTCAAAGGGGAAACCTGGCGAATCCGTTTGGCAAGTCTCCCTTTGGAAAAGGGGGATTTAGGGGGATTTAATAACCAGGGATATAGGGCGGCCTGTGGCCGCCATGATCGGCTGATTTCACGCGATTTCTTTCATCTCTCGTTCCCAAGCTCTGCTTGGGAACGCTAATTTTCCCCCAAGCTCCTGCTTGGGGACATCTTAGTTCTTCTAGGGCGGCCTGTGGCCGCCGCAATTCGGCCGTTCCCAACATTTTGGCAAAAACCTTGCCGGACACGCCTGGGATTTAGGAGGATTAAAAAATGGATTTTCGGCAAACGCTATAAGGTGGCGCTTCATCAAGTCGCGCCCATCTTTTCCCCTCTCCCCCAATGGGGGAGGTCAGGGTGAGGGGGAAGTGATCCTTACGGAGCAAAAAGACGTTACTGTATTTACGAACCACTTTACTGAGACTGAAAATCCGCGCAATTTTGGAGTTTTTCTATGGCCCTGCTGCCTGACCCCGATCTGACCCTCGATTCTGAAGCCCAAAAAATCTTCCAGCGGCTGGCGTCCCGGCGCGGCGACCTGGAACCCCACAACATCTATCTGGGCCTCCTGAACCACCCCCAACTCGCCGCCCATATCGGCGAACTCGGCTCCTTCCTGCGCTTCGGCGGCGGCGTGCTCCCCGACGCCCTGCGGGAACTGATCATCCTCTGGGTCGCCAAACATCTCGGGGCCGCCTATCTCTGGGTCAAACATGAACCCCGGGCCCGGCAGGCCGGCCTGCCCGACGCCATGCTGGACCCCTTGCGCCGCGGGCGCCCCCTTCCAGACCTGCTCCCCCACCAGCAGGCCGCCCTGGCCGCGGCCGGCTGCGTGCTGGCCCGGCGCTCCATCCCCCCGGAGGTCCAGGACGCCCTGACCGCGGGGTTGGGCCTCAAGGGAGTGATCGAGGTCGTGGTGCTCACCGGTTTTTATCAAATGTTCACGGCAATGGTCGCGGCCTTCGACGTGCCCCTGCCCCCCGGCGCGGCCGCGCCCTTTGCCTGAGAAACCGCCTCCCGGTATGAAAAACCGCGCCCCCGGCCACATAACTATTTCAACTCCGGCCATTTCCCTTATAATGAAGAGCCATAACACCCGGGGCGGTCCGCGACCTCTCCGCCCGGCAACCTATACCAAATTCGAGTTCAGATGAAACTAACTCGCTACTTAACATGATGAATTTTCAAGATTTTTTTACCGAAAACCGAAAAC
>CAYNMI010000083.1:0-1329 GCA_964398095.1 uncultured Desulfobacca sp. | reverse complement strand
AAACCGAAAACGGTATTAGCTAAGTGGATTCCATCCTTGCCAATCCGTATCTCGGCCGCTG
Source organism: uncultured Desulfobacca sp. (assembly GCA_964398095.1). Taxonomy (GTDB): domain Bacteria; phylum Desulfobacterota; class Desulfobaccia; order Desulfobaccales; family 0-14-0-80-60-11; genus 0-14-0-80-60-11. The sequence continues at coordinate 1,268 of CAYNMI010000083.1, read as the reverse complement.
GCTGACCATGGGCGCCCTGGTCCTCGTGGTCGCCTTCTTTGCCGCGTCCGAAACTTCCCTCTTTTCCCTCAACCCCCTGGACCGTCTGCGCCTCAAAGAGCGGCATCCCACCCGGGGGGGCCTGGTGGAAGCCCTCCTGGCCCAGCCCCGGCGCCTGTTGGTCACGGTCCTCATCGGCGTGGAGACCTCCAGCATCATCTTTTCCGTCCTGGCCACCTCCCTGGTCCTCAGCCTCTGGGGGCCCCGGGGCGAATGGCTGCTGCTCCTGGTGATCGTCCCCACCTTCCAGTTCCTGGGCGAAATCGTCCCCAAGTCCCTGGCCCTGGCCTATCCCACCCGCCTGGCCGGCTGGCTGGCCCCCCTGATCCGGCCGGCGGTCTTCATCCTGTCGCCCCTGCGCGTGATCTTTGTGCAACTCAGCCGGGGCATCCTGGTAATCCTCGGATTCCGCCCCGACCTGCCGGTGCCCAAGGTCCACCAGGAAGATTTCGTCCGCATGGTGGAAGACAGCCACCGCCGGGGCCTCATCGCCGCCATGGAGCGCGATTTCATCCAGAATCTCCTCAACTTCGGCGAACTCCGCGTCGGCCAGATCATGGTGCCCCGCCCCGATATGTTCAGCTTGCCCCTTGACCTGCCCTTTCCCGAAATGGTTCAGGCCATCAAACGCTCCCGCTTCTCCCGGGTGCCCATCTATGAGGAGTCCCACGATAACGTCTTGGGGGTGCTCCACTCCAAGGACCTCCTGGACCTGTGCCATCAAATCCCTTGCGAGGCGGAGCTGCCCCGCCACCTCCTGCGCCCGGCCCTCTATGTCCCTGAAAACAAAAGGGCTTTTGATCTGTTAAACGAACTCCAGGCCCACCACCAGCGCCTGGCCCTCGTGGTGGACGAATACGGCACCCTGGTGGGTCTGGTCACGGTGGAAGACCTCCTGGAGGAGCTCTGCGGCGATATTTCCCAGGAGTTCCAGCAGGAGGAAGCGCCCCTCAAGGAGGTGGCCCCGGGCCTCTGGCTGGTCAAAGGCACCATGTCCCTGGCGGATTTTAACGAAGCCCTGGGCGTCAAGCTCCCGGCCACGGAATTCGACACCCTCGGCGGCCTGGTCTTCAACCTCTTCGGCTTCCTGCCCCGGGAGGGGCGGACCATTGCTCACGGGAACCTCAGCTTTCGGGTCCTGCGCCTCAAAGGCACCCGCATCCTGGAGGTGGAAGTGCGGCGGACGGCCCCATGACCTACGGCATCCTCATATTCTGCCTGCCCCTGCT
>CAYNMI010000082.1:0-9318 GCA_964398095.1 uncultured Desulfobacca sp. | reverse complement strand
TCTTACCGAATCCACGACGGCAGAAACGCCGGTTCGGGGTAGGGGATGGCAAGGTGCTGGGTCAGGGATTCCGCGGTGTCCTGGCCCAGGAGGAGGCGCAGCAGCGACAAGCCTTCCTTCTCCGGGTAGACGGCCTCCACCTTGCCCTTGATGCCGCCCATGCGGCCGGCCTTCTCGATGGCGTCCTGGAGGTTCCCGAAGCCGTCCACCAGACCTATCTGCTTGGCTTCCTCGCCGGAGTAAATCTTGCCCTCCGCCAGGGTCTTCAGCCTGGCCAGGGGGATCTTGCGGTTGTGGGCCACGTCGCTTAAAAACTGCTGGTAGATGTTGTCGATGAGACCCTGGAGGTAGGCCTTGTCTTCCGGGGTCATGGGGCGGAAGGGCGAGCCCACGTCCTTGTAGCGCCCGGCCTTCAGGTTAAAGAAGTCCAACCCGAGCTTCTTGGTCAGGCCCTCCACGTTGGTGAACTGCATGATCACGCCGATGCTGCCGGTGGCGGTGCCCCGGTTGGCCATGATGAAGTTGGCCCCGGAGGCGATGTAATAGCCGCCGGAGGCGGCCACGGTCCCCAGGGAGGCCACGATCTTCTTCTTGGCCCGGATCTTCTCCACCTCCCGCAGGATCTCCTGGGCGGGCCCCACGGCCCCGCCCGGAGAGTTGATGCGCACCACGATGGCCTTGACGCTCTTATCGTCCCGGTAGCGGTCCAGTTGCTTGATGATGGTGCGGGATTCGGTGAGCACGCCCTTGACTTCCACTACGCCCACCCGCGCTCCGGGGCCGAAGAGGCTGCCCTTCCCCAGAAGCGCCAGGACCACCCCGGAGAGGCCCAGGAAAAACAGGACCACCAGAAAGGTGATCAGGCAACCGGTCCACAGGGTTCTTGATTTCATGGCGCCTTAGTCGTTGTTCTTGCCCTGTTTTTCTTCCAGGGTCTCCCGGAGGATATCCCCCAGGTTGGAGGTGGCTTCGGTGCGGGAGTGGAGGTAATCCCGGTAGTGGGACTGCTCCTCCTCGGTCTCCAGTTTCCGGATGCTCAAGCCGATGCGGCGTTCCGTGGGCGAGGCGTGAATCACCTTGGCCCGGATCAGGTCCCCCACCTTGAGGGCCCCCATCTTCTGTTTATCCCGGCTCTGCTCCGAAATGTGGATGAGGCCCTCGATCCCTTCCTCCACCTCCACGAAGAGGCCGAAATCGGTGATGTTGGTGATGGGGCCGGAGATCACGATGCCGATGGGGAAGCGCGCATCAATGGACTGCCACGGATTATCGCTCAGGTCCTTGATACTCAGGGAAAAGCGCTCATTGTCCTTGTCGATGTACAGGACCTTGGCCTGGATCACCTGACCCTTCTTGAACAACTCGGAAGGATGCTTGAAGCGCTTGGTCCAGGAGATGTCGGAGATATGCACCAGGCCGTCGATGCCTTCGTCGATGCCGATGAAGATGCCGAAGTCGGTGATATTCTTGATCTTGCCTTCGATTACCGAGCCCACCGGGTATTTTTCGCCGATGACTTCCCAGGGATTGGGCTCCACCTGTTTCAGGCTCAGGGAGATGCGTTTCCGCTGGGGCTCCACCTCCAGGACGGTGGCCTCCACCACGTCGCTGACGCTCAGCACCTGGGACGGATGGCGCACCTTGCGGGTCCAGGACAACTCCGAGATATGGATGAGCCCTTCCACGCCCGGCTCCAATTCCACGAAGGCCCCGTAATCCGTGAGGCTGACTACCTTGCCGGTCACCCGGCTGGTCACGGGAAATTTTTCCTCCACCACGGTCCAGGGGTCCGGCATGAGCTGCTTCAGACCCAGGGAGATGCGCTCCTTTTCCAAATCAAAGCTCAGGACCTTGACCGTAATGGTGTCCCCCACCTTGAAGAGGTCCGCGGGGTGGCGCACCCGGCCGTAGGAGAGGTCGGTGATGTGCAGCAGCCCGTCCAGGCCGCCCAGGTCCACGAAGATCCCGTAGTCGGTGATATTTTTAACCACCCCTTCCACAATCTTGCCCTCTTCCAGGGAGGCCAGGAGGGTGGTTTTGGCTTCGTTTTTCTCCTTTTCCAGCAGCACTCGCCGGGACAGGACCACGTTGCGCCGTTTGCGGTTGAATTTCAAGACCTTGAAATCAAAGCGCTGGCCAATGAGATGGTCGGTATGGCGCATGGGCGCCAGGTCAACCTGGGAGCCGGGCAGGAAGGCGATAATGCCTCCCAGGTCCACGGACAGCCCCCCCTTGACCTTGGCCACGATGGTGCCTTCCACTTCACCCTCGTCATGGTAGGCGGCACTGACTTCTTCCCACACCTTGATCTTGGAGGCTTTATTCTTGGAGAGCATCAAGGCGCCTTCTTCATCCTCCCGGCTCTCCATCAGGGCTTCCACTTCCTCCCCCACCTGGGCGGTGACTTCCCCCTCCGGCGTGGTGAATTCGTGGATGGGAATCTGGCCTTCGGACTTGTAGCCGATGTCCACCATGACATAGTCTTTGGTGACGGATACGATCCGGCCTTTGACGACTTCCCCTTCCTGAACCCGCCTTAAGCTCTCTTCGTAGAGTTCGCTCATGGACTCCATATCCGGCATCTCGGACATGGATTCCAGCGTCTCCGGCGCGGCCTCCGCCTGGGGTTCCGGCGCCGCTTCCGGCGTCTCCGGCGCGGCTTCGGCCTCGGGTTCCGGCGCGGCTGCCGCCTCGGGTTCCGGGGTCGCCTCCGGCGTCTCCGGCGCGGCTTCGGCCTCGGGTTGCGGCCGGGCCTCTACTTCCTCCGGCTTGGTGTGGTTAGTCAGTTCGTTGTTTTCCATACCGTCCATGTTAGCCCCCTTAGACGAGTTTACTGGGTTTAGATTCCAACCTGCCGGATCGATCTCCTCAATCCTGGCCAGGCACTGCTGTAACACTGCTTCGATGCTCAAATCGGTGGTGTCGATGACCCAGGCGTCCTCCGGGACGCGCATCGGCGCCGTATCCCGGGTTTCGTCCCTGAGGTCCCGGGCGGCGATGTCCGCCATGATGTCGGCCAAAGACGGCGGCTCGCCCTCTCCGCCCTGCAACTCCCGGCGCCGGCGCTCCGCCCGGGTGGCCAGGGCCGCAGAGAGATAAAATTTACCGGTGGCCCCGGGAAAGACCACGGTGCCCTGGTCCCGGCCCTCGGCGACCACGCCGCCGTTGGCTGCGAGCCGGCGCAGCCGCGCCTTGACCCACTCCCGCACCCGGGGCAGGGTTGCCACCCGGGAAGACTCCCGGGTCACTAATGGCGACCTGAGGGCCTCGCCCACTTCCACGCCGTCGATCACCAGGTGAAATCCCCGGGAATCGGCCGTCACCTCCGGGGCAAAGCCCGCCAGCAATTCTTCCAGGGACTCAGGGGACTCCGGGTCCACCCCCAGCCGCTGGGCCTGGTAGGCCACGGCCCGGTACAGGGCGCCGCTGTCCAGGTAAAGGTAACCCAGGGTTTGGGCCAGAAGGCGGCCCACCGTGCTTTTGCCGGCCCCGGCCGGACCGTCGATGGTGATGATTCCCCGGGGGCCCACTCAGGTGTCCGACCCCAGTACCTTTTTTAAAGCCTCGAGGAAACGCCGGTTTTCTGCCGGCTGTCCCATGTTGACCCGGATATATTCAGGGAAACCGTAGGCGTCCATGGCCCGGATGATCACCCCTTGCCGCAGCATCGCCTGATATACTTCCTGCCCCGGCCGGGGCACCCGGATGAGAACGAAATTGGCCTGGGTGGGGATATACGTCAGACCCAGGCGCTCGAGCCCCCGGCAGACCAGGTCTTTGCCGGCCAGCACCACCTCCCGGGTCCGGGCCAAAAAGCCGGTGTCCTGCAACGCCGCCACCGCGGCCACCTGGGCCAGGCGGTTGACGTTGAACGGCATCCGCAACCGGTTGAGGTAGTCCATCAGTTCGCTGGGGCCGAAGCCGTAGCCGATGCGCAGGCCCGCCAGGCCGTAAGCCTTGGAAAAGGTGCGCAGGCCCACCAGGGGCCGGTCCTCCGTCACGTAGTCCAGGCAGGAAGGCACCCCGGGGTCATCGGCAAAGTCGATATAGGCCTCATCCAGAACCACGGTGGCGGTGGCCGGCAGCCCCGCCAGAAATTCTTCCCATTCCTCCCGTCCGAACGCGGTGCCGGTGGGATTGTTGGGGTTGTTGATAATGATCAGCCGGGTTTGGGGCGTCACCGCCTGGGCCATGGCCTTCAGGTCCACCCGCATCTCTTTTAAGGGCACCGGGCGGAAAAAGCCGCCCACGGCCTGGGTCAGGAGGCCGTACATCAAAAACGTGTGGGTGGTGCTCAGGACCTCGCCCCCCGGCGGCACCAGGGCCCGGACCAGGAGGTCCAGGACCTCGTCGGAACCGTTCCCCAGGATCAACTGCTGGGGCGCCAGGCCCAGATGCCGGGCCAGGGCCTCCTTGAGGTAATAGGCATGGCTGTCCGGATAGCGGTGCAGGCTCCCCAGGGCGTCCCGGATGGCCGCCAGGGCCAGGGGAGAAGGCCCCAGGGGATTTTCATTGGAGGCCAGCTTGATGGCATCGGTGAGGCCCAGTTCCCTTTCCAGTTCTTCCAGAGGTTTGCCGGCCTGATAAGGCGTAAGTTGAGTGAGGTGAGGCACTATGAGAGAGGTGAAAGGGGCGCTGGCTGCCATATAAAGTGATTACCAAGTGCTTCCGGAACCCAGGGAGGTTTGGGTAAAGGGAAAAAGAGAAAAGAGGACTGCTCAAGCAGGTGCGAGGTTGATGGAAATCTTCGACCGGACTCCCTCGCCGAGACCACCGGGCCTCGGGCGGGTTTGTCTCCTTTACCCTATTTTATCCTTAAATTTAAACCGGTTACTCTTGGACCCAACTCCTTTGCGCGCTGAGCTTATTTATTTTATCTCTTAACGGTACATTCTTAACCCAAGTTACTAAAAAAATCAAGCGATTTCGGTATGGGCGGATTAAGCGGCGCCCTATCTCCATTTTCCCAGCCACGCAGTCCCTTAAGGGGCGGGGTGGTCCGTGACCCGTTTAAACTCCGTGCCCCCATCCCAATCAAGGGAGAGGCTCTGGGCCCGGTTATCGGGGCCGATGGTGAAGGCTGCCCCGTTTTCCTCAAACGGCCAGGTAAAGGTAAAATTATCCCGATCAAAGGGTTTAAGCAACACTTTCTGCTTATTCACCCCCAAGATCATGAAGAGTTTGTCCTGCTCCGGGGTGATGGTGATCCGGCCGTAGATCGGGTTGCTGAAGGTGCCGGCATAGCGCTCCGGCGCCAGGGGCGGCGCGGGCGCGGCTGGACGCTGGGGCGGTTTATCTTTGGCCTCCGCCTGTTGCATTTTCTCCAGCCCTTCTTTGCTATAATCCCGGGGTGGATTGTGGAAGTAGAGGTCGAAAAACTGAAAGGCCAGGGCTTCCGGCAGGTTCGTGATCAGATTGGAGAGCACCACGATGCCGACGCCGGTTCCGGGCATGAAGGCCACCATGGTCTTGTTGCCGGAGGTGCCGCCGTTGTGCCAGATTATGGGGTAAGGATGGAAGGGTTGATACAGCCACCCCTCACAATAATACATCATCTTGCCGGGGTCCGTACCCATGATGGTCTTGGGCGTTTGGAGAAAATCCAGGTTGGCCTGGCTGATGAGTTGCTTGCCGTTAAACTTGCCCCTGTCCAGTTGTAGCCGCAGCCATTTGGTCATGTCCAAGATATTGGAGTTGATGCCTCCGGCCGGTCCGTAAGTATACACCCAGTGGTGATAGGGCCAATCAGCCGGTATGGCTTCGACGTTATCTCCGGTTTTCTTGTGCAGAAAAGTGACGTTCTTGGCTTGTTGCAACCCTTCCAGACCCGCGGTGGTGGCGGACATGCCCAGGGGTTTAAAGATCCGGGCCTTGAGGTTGTCTTCCCAGCTTTTGCCGCTGTACTTTTCCACCAGGGCCGCGGCCACTAAAAAGAGGCCGTTTTGATAGGCATATTGGGCGCGGAAGCTGGTTGTCGGTTTGAGATAACGCAAGGAATGGATGATATGGGCCCGGTCGAAACCCATGAAGGCCTGGCCATCTCCGGCGTAAGGAGGTAGACCGCTGTGCTGGGCCATGAGGTCCGCCACCCGGAACTCCCGGGTAACCCAGGGGTCGTACATCTGGAACTGGTCCAAACGGTCCACCACCCGGTCCTGCCAGGCGAACTTGTGTGCGTCCACCAACATGCCCACCAGAGTGGCGGTGAAGGCCTTGGAGGTCGAGCCGATCTGGAAGATGGTGTGGGTATCCACCTTATCATTCCCGCCCACCTTTTTGACCCCGAAGCCCTTGGCAAAGATGATCTTATCGTCCTGGACGATGGCAATGGCCATGCCGGGCACCTGCCAGTCTTTTTGAGCCTGTTGGGCATATTTCTCAAAGTCGGCCAGAATCTTTTTAAGCTGTGCCGGCGTCGGCTTTTTGGACTGGTCTGCCCAGGTTTGGGGCGGGAAAATCCCGCCTGCGGCCAAGAAGGCCAGGATGATGAATAACCGGAAAAACCGGGTAGGGCGATGGCGCAGCCTTTCGGGCACACTGGGCATAGACCTATCCTCCTCAGCTCAATGGTATAAATTTTTGCCAGAGTATCACACTTATTCGGCGTGACCGTCGACTTTCTTTAGCCTGGAGCCTGGACCAGTAAATGGCCGGCACGGTCCCTTGGGTCAAGCGCCAGGCCTTTTACCTAAGCTGATTTCTTTCGGCTACCCCCAAGGCGTTGACCTGAGCCGCCATTCTTGTTAGGCTAGATAAAGGCCACCCCCGCGGGAGTCACCATGCTCAAAGCGAATCTCTATGTGGATCGGATCGACATCGCCCCCTACCTGACCCCGGCGGAGTGCCGCGCCCTGGGGGGTCCTGATTGCGCCCGGGTGGCGGCCCGGCTTAAGGAGGGCATTCTCACCCCCGAGGCCGGCGGCGCCCTCAGCCCCGCCCGGCGCCAGGCCCTGGACCTGGCGGTCCGGGCCCTGGAAATCCTGCCGGTGGTCCAGTCCCTGGAGCTGCCCCGGCCGGTGCCGCCGGACCTCTTCGAGCTCAACGACCCCGGCCCCGGCTCGCCGGTCCTGGTCACCGGCAACAGCGAATTCACCCTGGCGGTGGTCACCGGCCTCCTGGCCCTCACCGTCAGCCCCTTTTACCTGCTCCTGGTGGACACCCGGGGGGATACGGTGGACATGTCCATGATCTTCCGCAGCTTCACGCCCCAGCGCCTGGACCAGGGCCTGGAGGCCCACCATTTGGCCGCCAAGGTCAGCCACCGGCAGCTCATCATCCCCGGGGTGGTGGCCCCCCTGAAAGAGGAACTGGCCGCCTACACCGGCTGGGAGATCCGGGTGGGGCCCATCTGCGTGGCCGAGTTGCCCCTGTTCCTGGGCGAGGCCCACTGGCAGCCGCCGCCCGGGTCCTGACCGGGCCCCGGGAAATTTTGCGGCCCCGGTTGCCCCTGGCTCCCGGAAGACTTAACTTTTTATAAACTATGCGTGCAGAAAGGTAGTGCATGAAAAGAATCCTGGTGGTGGATGACGAAGAGGCGATCCGCACCCTCTTGCAGGAGGAGTTGCAGGATGAAGGCTATGAGGTGATGATCGCCACCAATGCCCGGGACGCCCTCAAGATGGTGCAAACCGAAACCCTGGACCTGGTCATCCTGGACATCCGCATGCCCGGCATGGATGGCCTGGAGGCCCTGCCCCGCATCCTGGGCCTCAAGGAGGGCCTGCCGGTGATTCTGAATAGCGCCTATACCCAGTTTCAGGAGAGCTTCATGAGCTGGGCCGCGGACGCCTACGTGGTGAAGTCTTCCGATCTCACGGAGCTCAAAGCCAAAGTCAAAGAGCTGGTGAATAAATGACCGACACCCTGAAAAAACTCACCACCATCATCATGGCCGGCGGCAAGGGCGAGCGCCTCTTTCCCCTCACCCGGGACAAGGCCAAGCCGGTGATCACCTTCGGCGGCATCTACCGCATCCTGGACTTCACCCTGTCCAACTGCCTCAATTCGGGGATTCGCCGCATCTACGTGCTGTCCCAGTACGGCAGTTTTTCCCTGGACCAGCACCTGCGCCAGGCCTGGGACGTCATGCACCCCGATCTGGGGGAGTTCATCTACTCCATGCCGCCCCAGCAGATCATGGTGAACCGCTGGTACCGGGGCACCGCCGACTCCATCTACCAGAACCTCACCCTCCTGCAGCAGGAGCGCCCCCGCCAGGTGCTCATCCTCTCCGGCGACCACGTCTACAAGATGAACTATCGGGAAATGATGGATTTCCACCTGGCCAAGGGCGCCGACCTCACCGTGGCCGCGGTCATGGTGCCCCGGCTGGAAGGCAGTTCCTTCGGCATCCTCAAGGTCAACGCGGCCGCGGAAGTGGAAAATTTCCTGGAAAAGCCCCAGGACCCGCCGGGGTTGCCTGATAACCCCGATTTCTCCCTGGTGTCCATGGGGGTCTACATCTTCAACGCCGAGACCCTGGTGGAGGAGGTCATCAAGGACGCCAAGAAAAAGGCCAGCAAACACGATTTCGGCGGCGACATCATCCCCCAAATGGTGGGCCGTAAGAAAGTCTATGCCTATAATTTTCAGGACCCGGCCACCGGAGGTCCCCGCTACTGGCGGGATATCGGCCTCCTGGACGCCTACTTCAAGGCCCACCAGGACCTCATGGGGACCAGGCCGGTGTTTGAGCTCTTCGATCCCGACTGGCCGGTCCGGGGCCGCCCCCAGCTCTATCCCCCCAGCAAGTTTATCACCGAGGGCTCCCATGTGACCGTGGAAGACTCCCTCATCGCCTCGGGCTGCATCATCGAAGGCACCGTGGAGCGCACCGTGCTCTCCCCCGGGGTCGCGGTGGGCAAAGGCGCCACCGTGTGCGAGGCCATCCTCTGGGACGGGGTGGCGGTGGGCGCCGGGGCCCATATCCGCCGGGCCATCATCGAAGACGGGGTGCGGGTCCCCCCGGGCTTCACCATCGGCCTGGACCACAAACGTGACGCCAAACATTTCCACATCACCGAAACCGGCGTGGTGGTAGTGCCCAACAACGCTATTCTGGAGGGTTGAGGTTCAGGAGTTCCTCTCGTTCCCAAGCTGAGTTTGGGAACGTCCCCTTATCCCCCAAGTTAAGCTTGGCAATCATTTTCGTTCCCAAGTACAACTTGGGAACGTGTTGAAACTTGGGAATGAGTTGAAATGAGCAGAAATATTATGAGGGCTGAACTATTAGTTACGTGTGTTTTTCTTTTCATTGTTGGCTGCTCTACAGTCCAAACGCAGCGGGGAACCGATCAACTGTCTTCGATCCAGCAGAAT
>CAYNMI010000081.1:0-9363 GCA_964398095.1 uncultured Desulfobacca sp. | reverse complement strand
TTATTTTTCCCACGGCTAGTACTCCCTAAGTCTTTATAATGTCAATGATTTTATCGTGCAACCCCCCATTACTCGCCACAATATCCGCCGCGTAAATGTCATAATCGCCGCCCCCGAAGGTAGTGATCTTCCCCCCGGCCTCGGTGACGATGACCAGGCCCGCGGCGGTGTCCCAGGGTTTCAGGTTTTCTTCGTAAAAGCCGTCCAGACGGCCGCAGGCCACGTAGCACAGGTCCAACGCCGCGGACCCGCCCCGGCGCACCCCTTGGGAGCTTGCCAGCATCCGCCCCATCCGGCCCAAAGTCGCCGGTATGCGCTCCCGGATGTCATAGGGAAAGCCCGTGGCGATCAGGGCCCGCTCCAGGCGGTCCACCTGGGAGACCCGGATGGGCCGGCCGTTGAGGCTGGCCCCCCCGCCCCGCCGCCCTTCGAACAGCTCATCCCGCATGGGGTCGTAGACCACCCCGTATGTAAGGACGCCCTCCGCCTCGCAGGCGATGGACACGCAAAACATCGGGTAACCGTGGGCAAAGTTGACGGTGCCGTCCAGGGGGTCGATGATCCAGCGGCACTCCGGCGCCGCGTCGCTCTCCCAGGCCAGGTGTGGGTGACCGGTTTCCGGGACCGCCCCGGGCGGCTGTCCTAAACCCCCCTCCCCTACCCCCTCCTCCGCCAGAAACCCGTGCTCCGGGAAGGCCTGGCGGATCATGGCCATGATGATCTCCTGGCACTGGAAGTCGGTCTCGGTCACCGGGTCGATGGTCCCCTTCATGCGAATCTCATGGGGCTGCTGGTAGTTCCGGCGCATCACCGCGCCCGCGGCCAAGGCCGCCTGCCGCCCCATCTGGGCGATTTTGTCTAACATATGATTATCCCTGTCTTGCAAATATTTTTGCCGCCGATGCACGCCGATCAACGCCGATAACTAAATAATCTGCGTGCATCGGCGTCCATCGGGGGTTTTTCGCATTTAACCGCGTTCATCGGTGGTTAATTTTCAGGATCCCACCGTCAGAAGCTGAAACCCCGTCTCCGGGTCCTTGCGGCGCCGGGCCGCGGCCCCCAGAATTTCCAGCAGCACCACCTCGCCCACCAGCCAGACGTCCACCCCGGCCCGGGTGCAGCCCACCGTGGCCCGCCCTTCCCGGCCCGCCGCGGCGTGCATGTGCAGCACCGGCGCCCCCGCCTCGTCCGGCATCAGGGTCCCCACCGCCAATACTTCATGAGAGCCCTGGAGCATATGAATCAGGGGCACCACCGCGTCAAGGCGCTGGGCATCCGGGCCCACCACCACTTTGCTGCCCGCGGCCGACCCGCCCAGGTAAAAGGCCAGGCCATGCTTGACCTGGTGCTCCCGGGCAAAGGCCTCCAGGGTATCATTGAGGCGCTCCCCGTCCTCCAGTCGCAAAACGAAAACCCGCCCCATCCTGCCTTCGGTGTACTGCATGTCGCCTCCTTCCCGTAATCCTGATGCCCCGAACCCGTCCGTATCCGGCCCTCATCTCTTCTTGCTCCTGCTGTTGCCCTGCTTTTTCGGCGCGGCCTTCTGATTGGCCGGCACCGGCGCCGGCGTCAGGGGCGTAAACAGGTTGACCGTCAGCAAACCAATCCCGAAGCCCCCCAGGTGGGCCACCCAGGCCACCGGGCCGCCGCTGCGCAGGCCATAGAACTGCAGCGCCAGCCACAGCCCCAAATAAACAAACGCGGGAACCTCCCCCCTCTCCGGGCGCAGATGCCAGAAGACAACGCTGCGGATGGGCGACTTGGGCAGCCGGATCAGGTACCCCCCCAGCACTCCGGCGATGGCGCCGCTGGCCCCGATCAAAGGGACTGCCAGGCTGGAGGCCGCCAGCACGTGGAAGAGGCAGGCAAAGAAGCCGCAAAACAGGTAAAAGCTTAAGAAGCGCCCGGGGCCCAGGTCATCCTCCAGGGCTTCCCCAAAGACCCAGAGGAACCACATGTTGCCGATGAGGTGCAGCCAGCCGGCATGGAGAAAGAGGGAACTGAACATGGTGGGCAGCAGCCCCATGGACTGCCGCAGGCTCAAGACCTGGAGCCGGCTGAGCTTCGAAGCCACCGCCCCCTTGTTGTAGAACAGGTTGATGGCCGCATCCGGCCCGATGTGGAGTTGGTAAAGGAAAATCGCCACATTGACGACGATCAACCCCAGGGTGACCCAGGGCCACCGGTGTTTGGCCGGCGCCCCCCGATAGGGAATCATGTGGCGGCTCCTCGGTTCATTGGCTGCGGCCCGGGCCCCATAAGAACCCCCCGGCCCGGATGACGGGGCCCAACCCAGTTAGCGGTGGATACCATGAAGTTCTGGTTCAGGCTCCCTGGAGCGGCGGCGCCTTCAGGCCCGGCAAGGCTCCCCCCACCCCGTCCTTACAGCCCCACGCATTGTACTCCAACGCCTCCTGCCTGTCCAGAGCCGGCAAGTGCGGAGTTGACAAGGAAGGGAGTTTCTAATAAATAGAATACATGGTCAGGCCCACGGGGAAATTGTATATCCGGACTTTTGGCTGCCAGATGAATGTGGCCGATTCCGAGCTTATGGCCCAGGTTTTGGGGGAGGACTATGCCCTGACGGCGCAGCCCGAGGCCGCGGACCTCTACCTGATCAACACCTGCGCCATCCGCCGCAAATCCGAAGAAAAGGTCCGGAGCCTCCTGGGAAGTTTAAAGGTTCTCAAGCGCCGGCGCCCCCAACTCATCCTGGGCGTGGGCGGGTGTGTGGCCCAGCAGGAAGGCGAGCGCCTCCTGGCCTTCGCCCCCCATCTCAACCTGGTCTTCGGTCCCAAGGGCATCTACCGGCTGCCGGATATGGTCCGTCGGGCCGCCCGGGGCGAGCGCGTCGTGGACGTCGCCCTGGACCGCGATTTCCCGGATTCCCCCCGGCGCCAGTGGTCCCCGGGCACGGTCCAGACCATGGTGACCATCATGCAGGGTTGCGATAACTTCTGCACCTTCTGCGTGGTCCCCTACGTCCGGGGCCGGGAGACCAGCCGGGACTCCGCCGCCATTGTGGGCGACGTCGCCGCCTTTCTGGCCGCCGGCGGCCAGGAAGTGACCCTCCTGGGCCAGAACGTCAATTCCTACGGCCGGGGTCTGGCTGAGCCCGTCACCTTTCCCCAATTGCTGCGGCGCCTCAGCGGGCTGCCGGGCCTCAAAAGGCTGCGCTTCGCCACCTCCCACCCCCGGGACCTGTCGCCGGAGCTCATCGCCGCCTTCGGCGAACTGGACGCCCTGTGCGAACATCTCCACCTGCCGGTGCAATCCGGCTCCAACCCGATCCTCAAGAGCATGAATCGGGGTTACACCCGGGAACACTATCTGGAAAAAGTCGCGGCCCTGCGCCGCGCCTGCCCCGGCCTCGCCCTGTCCACCGATCTCATCGTGGGCTTTCCCGGCGAAACCGAGGCCGATTTTGCCCAAACCCTTGACCTGATGCGGGAAGCCGGCTACGACCAGGCCTTCTCCTTCAAATATTCTCCCCGCCCCCAAACCCGGGCGGCGGCCTTCGCCGATCAGGTGCCGGAAGACGTCAAGACTGAGCGCCTGGCTCGCCTGCAAGCCCTGCAGGATGAGCTTACCCATGAAGCCCACGCCCGCCTCCTGGGCCGGGAACTGGAAGTCCTGGTCGAAGGCCCCAGCAAGCGCTCCCCCGAGGAGTTATGCGGGCGGCTTCGGACCAACCAGATCGTCAACTTCATCGGCCCCCGGGACTTGCTGGGACGTCTCGTCCGGGTTACCATAACCGCAGCGCATCCCCATTCCCTCAAAGGCCGGTGGGTGCAGGACTCGTTCACCTCGTAAGCGTGGGGAGAAGCGCCTGAGGGCATCCCCGAGGGAGGTACCATGCTAAGAGAAATGACGGTTTCCGGGTTGACCATCGACCCCTTCACCAACAGTCCCATCATGATCCTCAAAGATGTGGACTCGGACAAGGCGGTCCCCATCTGGATCGGGTTGCTGGAGGCCACCGCCATTGCCAGCGAGCTGGAGAACATCAAGTTCTCCCGCCCCATGACCCATGATCTGCTCAAAAACATCATGGAGCTCATGCAGACTACGGTCACCAAGGTGGAGGTCTGCGACCTGCGGGATAATACCTATTTTGCCCTTATCTATCTCATCCGGGACGGCCAGGAAATAACCATCGACGCCCGGCCCAGCGACGCCATCGCCATCGCCCTGCGCACCAAGGCCCCCATCTTCGTGGCCGATGTGGTGATTCAAAAGGCCCGCCGGGTCGACCTCTCCGCTAAGGAGGCCATTACCACTGAGGACGCCAAAAAGTGGACCGAGGTGCTGGAAGGCCTGGACCCGGAAGACTTCGGCAAGTATAAGATGTAAAGCAAGTTTTCGATTTTCGGTTCCTGTGGCCTGTTTTGGTTATTAGACCGTAATCACAGATCATTAACCTGACTTTAACCCACCTGCTCGCGCCCCCAGGGCTAGTAAAAACATTATTACCTCTGGATACCGCTTCCGAGAAATGGTATAAAATACCCTATTCTTTTGTTCATTGGTTCATTGCTGGTTTTTTGCCGAAAACTGAAAACTGAAAACGGGCTTTTATGATTGATCTCCATACTCATTCCCTGTATAGCGACGGCGAGCTGGTGCCTTCGGAGCTGTGGCGTCGGGCCCAGGTGAAGGGTTACCGCTATCTCGCCATCACCGACCACGTGGATGCCTCCAACTTCGAGGTGGTCTTCACGCGCCTCAAAACCGCGGCCTTGAGCCTCAACCGGGGCGACTACCCGGTGCTCATCCCGGGTCTCGAGTTCACCCACCTGCCTCCGGCCCTCATCGCCCCCCTCGCCGCCCAGGCCCGGGCCCTGGGGGTCCCCCTCATCGTGGTCCACGGCGAAAGCCTGGCCGAGCCGGTGGCCCCGGGCACCAACCGGGCCGCCATCGAGGCCGACGTCGACATCCTGGCCCACCCCGGCCTCATCACCCTGGAAGAGGCCGCCCGGGCCCGGGAACGGGGCATCTTTCTGGAGCTCTCCGCCCGCAAGGGCCACTGCCTGGCCAACGGCCACGTGGCCCGGATCGCCCTGGAGGTAGGCGCCTCGCTTTTGGTCAACACCGACTCCCACAGCCCCTCGGACCTCATCACCCGGCACCAGGCGGAACGCATCGCCCGGGGCGCCGGCCTCAGAGACCCCGCCATCCACACCCTCTTCGCCGACGCCGAAGCCCTGGCCCACCGCCTGGCGGAACTGTAGGGGAAAGGGGCAAGAAGAAGAATTTGGGGGAACCCCGCTTTTTTAGAAAAAGCGAGGTTCCCCCAAACCCCCTCCTGGAAAAATAGAAATTGTTAATGGACTGGTGGGGCGGGCCTCCGTGCCCGCCATTTTCTTGGTGGCACAGGCTTTCCAGCCTGTGCCGGAAAATGTGGGGTGGGCTCTGAGCACCTTTCCTTCAATCCATTCATTACCATTCTAAAAATTATCTATTTTTTCCGGACGCGGCCTCTGGCCGCCATGACCATGCCGTGATCTCAATTAAAATTGACATTTCAAGCGTATTTCAATAAGTTCGGATATTATTAATGGGAGCATTAAAGTAATTCCGCCTTCTCCCCCTCTCCCCCATTGGGGGAAAGGGTTAGGGTGAGGGGGACAGTAATCCCTTTTCTGCTCCCATCAATAACTGCCTAAGTTTTTGTCCAAGAAGGTATCTGAACGTGAGTTCAATAGCCTTTCTTAAGAATCTTAGCTCAAGCATCCTGGAATTCTTCCTCCCCCGGCTCTGTCTCTTCTGCGGGGCCGCGGTGGGGGAGGAGGCCCCGGTGGCGGTCTGCCCGGAGTGCGAGGCCCAGATCGAATGGGTGGAGAGCCCCCTGTGCACCTGCTGCGGGCGGATGTTTGAGTCCCGGGACGGCGCCGACCGCGTCTGCGGCGACTGCCAGGCCGAGCCGCCCCCCTTTACCCGGGCCCGGGCCGCCGCCCTTTACGACGGGCCGGTGGCCGAGGCCGTCAAGCGCTTCAAGTTTTCCCGCCAGATGGCCTTTCTCCCCCTGATGCAGCACTGGCTGCGGCGTCCCCTTTGCCTGGAGTTGGTGGCCGCCGCCGATCTCCTGGCCCCGGTGCCCCTGCACCCCAAACGCCTGAAATCACGCGGTTTCAACCAGTCCCTCCTCCTGGCCCGGGCCTTTCCCGAGGCGCCCCTGGCCCGGCAGGCCCTGGTCCGCACCCGCTCCACCGTGCCCCAGGTGGGGCTTAACCCCAAAGAGCGCCGGGACAACGTCAAGGGCGCCTTCGCCGTGCCCGACCCGGCCCTGGTTGCGGACCAAAGCGTGCTCCTCATCGATGATCTCTTCACCACCGGCTCCACTGTCAAAGAGTGCGCCAAGGTCTTGCGGAAGGCCGGCGCCCGCCGGGTGGAGGTCCTCACCGTGGCCCGGGTAAGTCGAGAATAGTTCAAAGTTCGAAGTTCAAAGTTCAAAGTTGATTTTTCACAACCAAGCCCTCCCTCGAACCTTGAACCTTGAACCTTGAACTTTGAACCTTGAACTTTAAACTTCATTGTGCTTCTGTGGTAATAGGTATTCTATGATCGCCTTCAGCACCGCTCATAAGGTAGCAGACCGCGCCACCGCCGCCCGGTGGGTCAAGG
Organism: uncultured Desulfobacca sp.; assembly: GCA_964398095.1. Taxonomy (GTDB): domain Bacteria; phylum Desulfobacterota; class Desulfobaccia; order Desulfobaccales; family 0-14-0-80-60-11; genus 0-14-0-80-60-11. The sequence goes on along the minus strand of CAYNMI010000081.1, from coordinate 2,736 downwards.
ACCGCCAGGCCGCGGGCGACAAGATCGTCTTCACCAACGGCTGCTTCGACCTCCTGCATCCGGGCCACGTCCACTACCTGGAGGCCGCCCGCTCCCTGGGGGACGCCCTCATCGTCGGGGTCAACACCGACGCCTCCGCGGCCCGCCTGGACAAAGGCCCCGGCCGTCCCGTCACCCCGGAAGCCGACCGGGCCCGGGTCCTGGCCGCGTGCGCCTGCGTGGACCGGGTGGTATTGTTTTCCGAAGATACCCCCCTTGAGTTGATCACCGCCCTTTCACCCGACGTCCTGGTCAAAGGCGGCGATTACCAACTGCACGAGATCGTCGGCCGGGAAATCGTCCTGGCCCGGGGCGGCCGGGTCCTGGCCCTGCCCTTCCTGCCGGGCTATTCCACCTCCGCGCTCATTGCGCGCCTCAGGTTAGGGGATTAGCGGAAGAGCCTTTGACGCCACCCTGATTGCTTAAGGCAGCGCGATACGCGATATATAAACCAATAGTTATGGCAAGTCCGCGGTAATTCAGGCCAGCGCCTGATATTGCCTGAGTCCATGAACACGCCTGACCTGGGGGAGGATAAATGCCGGACCGCAAATACCGTTTTTCCTGGGAGCTCATCGGCGACCTCGCTCTGGGCCGGCCCAATCTAGGACCTTCAACCCGGCTGGAGGTTTATCGCCTCATGCAGTTCACCTTTCGGGACGTGCTGGAGCAGCACTATGGCACGGAACAGACCGACCAGTTGTTTTACCAGGCCGGGCATCTGGCGGGAACCGAATTCTACCGGCAGTACCTCAGTGAAATTAAGGAGTTCAATGCATTTATCAAAAGCCTGCAATCCTCCCTCAAGGACATGGGGATGGGTATCCTGCGGGTGGAAAAGGCCGATGTGGCCCAGGGCTCTTTTATCCTCTCCGTGTCTGAAGATCTGGACTGCTCAGGCCTGCCGGAGCTCCATTATGAAATCTGCACCTACGACGAAGGCTTTATTGCCGGACTTCTGGAGAGTTTTACCGGCCATCAGTTCAAGGTTAAGGAAATAGATTGTTGGTGTACCGGTGACCGCACCTGCCGGTTCTCCGCCGAACTCATCCCATAAGCCCATGATCCCAACCGTCAGTATATCAGTCTTGCAGGGTCTTCTTCAGGATGCCCTGCAGGCCCTGGAGAGCGAATCTGAAAATGATCTTGTCAAGGCCTTAACCGCCCTGCACCGGGTGATCGGGGAGGTGATCCCCGGCCTGCCGCCGGCGGCCGCCTCGGCCCCACTCCTGCCCGAGGCCATCAGTTGCCTGGAACTGGCCATCAGCGATCCCTCTCCCCCCACCGAGTTGCCGGCCCACCTGAAGTCGGATCCGGCCCTCAGTGACCTCTACGCCAACCTGCTGGAATTGCGACAATTTCTCCTGGCCCTGGTGCAAGGCGACCTCTCCGGGAAACTCCTCCTGAAAGGCTATCTGGCCGGGCTCCTCAAGTCTTTCCAGGCCAATCTGCGCCACCTGACTTGGCAAACCCAGATGATCGCCTCCGGGGACTTTTCCCAGCGCGTCGATTTCATGGGAGAATTCACCACCGCCTTCAATGCCATGGTCAGCCGCCTCGAAGAAAGTCTGCGGCAATTAAGAGAAAAGGAGGCTGTGCTCACCCTCATCAACACAGAATTGCGGGAGGAAGTCGAACTCCGCAAGAAGACCGAGGAGTCCCTGCGCCGCAGCGAGGAGCGCTACCGCCGGTTGGCCACCACGGACCCTCTCACCGGCATCTTTAACCGCCGCCACTTCTATCATTTAGCTAAGTTGGAACTACAACGAACTTGCCGGTATGGCCATCCCTTAGGGGTGATCATGATGGACGTGGACCACTTTAAGCGGGTCAACGACGGTTACGGCCATGCCATCGGCGATCAGGTGCTCCGAGAAGTAGCCGGTTCAGTGCGTTACTCTTTGCGAGCCGTAGACATCTTTGCCCGCTATGGGGGCGAGGAATTTATCTTGCTCCTGCCGGAAACCGACCTGCAAGCTGTAACTGCCATTGCCGAAAGATTACGCCGCCAGATTGCCGGAACGTCGCTGTCCATTGAGCAAAGCCGTATCGTGATAACGATTAGTGCCGGAGCCACCGTCCTTGATCCTGTGGTGCGACTCTCCTCACCCAAACCGGGAACCTTGGATTCACTGATCAATCTGGCCGACCGGGCCTTGTATGAGGCCAAAAATGGCGGCCGCAATCGGGTATTTGTTTTAGAAGGTAATGCCCAATATTGTTCCTGAGGCGGATTGACGAAAAACCTTACCCATCTCTGTTCTTAATCCTCACCCTCTCAGTTTTGCGTGCGTCTTACGCACCAATTTATCGCTGGCCTTAATTTTCACCCTCTCAGGCAACCGGCAATTTCTGACATAATTAGCGTGAAAGTCCCACCGTAGGGGCGAGCCGCTGGCTCGCCTTACCAAAGATTTCCTCCTATGAGCCCAACTCGGTATCAATCCTTCAACCCCGCATAAGCCAACGGCAGCAAGGCCAGGCTGATGGCCCCGGAGATGATGAGGGGCATCTGGTAACCGTAGGCCGCGCCCAGGGGCCCGAAGATCAGGGAGCCGGCGAACACCCCCATGGTGGTGGTGAGCGATATGAGGCTGGCATTGCCGCCGATGCGGTCCACGTGAAACAGCCGGGTGATGGTGGTGTAGGTCTCCATGAGGATGAGGCCGTCCCCGAACCCGTGCACCGCCCGCCAGG